>NZ_CAMYPD010000010.1 GCF_947286155.1 uncultured Tessaracoccus sp. | reverse complement strand
CAACTGTCACCAATGTCCTGACACAGAAACGTCACCCATGTCCTGAGACATCACAGCGGTTTTCCGCAACAGATCTCACACATTGATGCTTTTGGTGGCAGAAGACCGACGCCGCCACGGTCGCGGCTTGGCGTCAGGCTCGGGAACGGTTCGTGCTGTTCCTCGCGTTCGGGTCAGCAACGAGGAAGGTCATCTACACGACCAACTCGATCGAGTCGTTGAATTACCAGCTGCGGAAAGTCACGAAGAGCCGGGGGCATTTCCCCAACGACGCGGCCGCGGTGAAGTTGCTCTGGCTCGCGGTCCGCAACATCGCGAGGACCAACGAGCCCGTGAGCGAGCCAAGGAAGCAGGCCGCAAAACTTGCCCTTGGCAAATCGTTCCAGCTAGTTCCCCTCAGCTGGTGGCGTTCACTGGGTACCGTGGATCGACGGCAAAGCGGCAGCACACCACCAGGGTGTCGTCGTCTAACTGGAGCTCGCCATAACTGGTGACAAACTCTTCAGATCGCCAGAAATCTTCGTGCCCAGCACGCCATTCGGCAGCTGTCCGGTAACCCTCGCCCTCCGCGATGGCGTGCTCGTCGGTGACATCACCCAGCCGGACGATTTGGACCTCGAGTGTTCGTGTCACACACGCGACATTTCCATTCGAGTCGATAACTGCCTCCAGTGAGCCCAATTGGTTGCAAGGATCATCGCCTTTGTCGAATTGGGCGAGCAGGCAGGTTGTCGCGGTCTTGGCTCCGCTGAGGATTGCCTCCACCAAGGAGTCGCGAAGCGGTCCGGGAAAGGCGTACTCACCGCGAGGAATCTCGGAGAGAGGAGGTGTAGTTGGCTTTGTCATCGGTCAAGGGTATCGAGAAGAGCGGGCCGGACGAGGTGTTCTGTGCTGGCGCCAGCAAGATCGGGGCAGACTCACTGCGTTCGAGCTAACAGAGACTGTGAGATCGAAGCTAAGAGTGCGAAATCGGATCGTGCAACCCACAAAATGTGAGAGTTGTTGCGGTTTTCCGCAATAGATCTCACACATTGATGCTTTTGGTGGCAGAAGACCGACGACAGCAGGCCATCTGACCGGGCAACGGCTGAGAGCGGGCTACAGTGCAGGTATGGAACTGCTCGGGCCACCTGCTGCTGGACAGCTGCTGATCTCCACCGAGCCTGGAAAAGGCGGCTATTTCGACCAGACCGTCGTGTTGGTGTTGGAGCACAACGACGCAGGCACCCTCGGCATCGTGCTCAACCGTCCGAGTGATCTCGACGTCCCCGAGCCGCTCGCCCAATGGGAGCCGATGCTTTCACCGCCGTCGGTACCGTTCCTCGGCGGCCCGGTCAACGAGCATACGGTGGTGGCGCTGGCGCAGCTCGCCAACGCTGAGGTGAGCCCACCAGGATGGCAGCAGATATTCGGAGAAGTGGGCCTCGTCGACCTCGACACTCCTGTCGAACTTGTTGAAGGAGCGTTCGCGCACATGCGGATGTACGTCGCCTTGGCTGGCTGGGAATCGGGCCAGCTCGAAGGCGAACTCATTCGCGGATCTTGGTTCCGCACCACCGCCCGAGCCGAGGAAGTCTTCGGGGTGCCCGACGACCTCTGGCGGCGGGTATTACGACGTCTAGGTGGTGCCGTCTCCAGATGGTCCACGTGGACCCCGCTGCCCATTCTCAATTGAGGCCGAAGAACGCCCCGACGTTGACCCCACTATGTGGTTGACTGAATCTTGGCATGTCAAATGGAGGAAATGTGACCGACGATGTGATGGACGACGAGCTGCTGGCGCCGCCAAGCTTAGACATCGTGCCTGATGAATCGACGGACGAGGCCGAGAGCGATGTCGAGGCTTGGCACTTCTCCCACGGCTTCACCGACACACGACAGGTAGTTCGCATCTGGATGGACGAAGACACTCGCCACCTCGAGCGCGTAAAACTCTCCGCCCGGTGGCGCGAGCGGTTGGCGGGTCATTCGCTGAGTGACGCATTCTTCGAGGCGTTCTTCTGTGCGAACCTCCGTTTTGGGCAGTCTCGCAACCTCGAGGTTCCTGAGCCGGAACCCGTCGAGGTGGATTTCGAGGGCACACATGAAGACCTCGAAGAACAGTATCTCGACCTCATGGACCGCATTCGTGAACTGGATGCCCGTGCCCCAGAGAACGTCCGCTGGGCAGATTTCGAAGGTGAGAAGGTTCGTGCGAGTGGCCGCGACGGCAACGTCACGGTCACCCTGTCGCTGGCCGGGCTCACGGAGAAGGTTGAGTTTAACAAGTCCTGGCTGGCGTCAGCAGGTGCCAGTGAGATCGCTGACCAGGTGCTGAAAGTGCACCGTAAGGCATACGACAGCTATGTCCCACCCGTTTTCGTACCTGGCGAGCGGGAAGAACTGGCCGAGGAATGTAGAAAGCTATCGGCTGCTCTTCAATCAAAGATGTCCAAGGGAATCGCATGACTAACAAGAATTTGCGGAATGATACGAGTGACACCGTTGACGACGACTTCCTAGATCGCGAGCAAGAGGCGACGTTGAACCATCGCGGTGTGCGCGGTTCGAGGAAGAAGAAAGCAAAGGGCGGGCGTGGCCCCATGCCTATCACGGGCAACGCCGGCAATGGTGGTACCGCGACGGGTGCCGCGCCGACAGGAGCACCCGCCGCAGCGCAAGGTGCGGGCAACGCTGGACTCACTCCCGCGTCGACTCCGCTCCCCGCTGCGACTGAGGCAGCGGCGGCCGGGTCTATCGGTGTGATGGCCGCTGGTGGGGCAGTGCACTTCGGTAACGAGCAGCTGGCCGCATCGGGCGTCGACCACTCGGAAGACCCGTGGGGCGCCTACGACAACCCCGACAACATTCCGGGCCTGACGCTGGACGAAGACGACGAACGTGCCGACGCTACCCGGACATCGATGGCCATGCGTGGCTCAGGAACACGCGGCGGTAACAAGGGTGCGGGCAACGGCATGGGCCCAATGATGCCGATGGCGGGAGCCGGGGCAGGAGCCGGCGCCGGCAACGCGACTGCAGGCTCCGCGCCCGCGGGCGGCGGTGCACCCGGCGGAATGATGTTCCCGAGCGCCACCCTCGGAGGTGTCGGCGGAGCACAGAATCTTGCCTCCGCCCAGCAGGCCGTGACCTACCAGAGCATGAGCGGTGGGGCATCGTCGGCAGCCATGGCAGGCCTGCAGAGCTCTCGCGCCACGGGCGCCATGTTCTCACCACCGTCCTCAGGCGTCCTCGCCGCGGGAGGCGACGTGCAAAGCACCGATCCGGCGGCGTTCGCCGAGGCGATGCGTGGTGCAGGAATCGACACGAGCCAGCAGTTCGTCGAAGGCCCCGACGGCAATCTGTATCCGAATCCCTACTACGACGGTGGCGGGGCAGGAAATGGCGGACTCGGAGCTCCTGTGCCCAGCATCCGTGGTGGCGTAGGTGCCGATCTCAATGGTGACGGATACGTCTCCAACGAAGAGATGGCACGTTGGCATGCCGGACAAGGCAAAGTGAACGACGGAGTATCGCGCTCCGGGCTGGGCTTTTCTGATAGTCAGCGCTCGTACGATGCCACGCACGGTGTTTCCGGGCCAGCCGATGGCGCCCCTGGCCCGAAGGTCGGCGTTCGCCAGGGCGTCGAAGGACTCAGCCGTGACGCCTACCGCGAGGCCACTTCGGGTCATGGGGGAAGCGCCGGGCCATCGTCGTCGGGCGTGAAACAGCAGGTGTCTGGCCTGCAGTCCACCCAGTACTCGCACATGTCAGGTGCGCCGAGTCAGTCGAGCGCCAGTTCGCACGACTTCATCCGATCCGCTGCTGGAGCTGGCCAGCGGGCTGGGCACACGAATGCGACCGCGAAGGATTTCTCGGTGCAGAGTGAAGAATTGCGTGGCGAGTCGAAGGCGTGGGACTCGATTGCGAAAGCACAAGCCAAGCTGCGGAGTCAGTTCGACAGCCTCGTCGGTGATGCCCCTACCTTCGGAGTGATGAACGGCATGGTGCAGCCCGCCTATGAGGCCATGCGCACTGCGTCAGTGACCTCCACCGAGCATCGCACAGGTAAGAACCAGTACACGTCGGAGCACATGGCGCTGAGCGCCGACGCCTACGACCAAACCGAAATGCAGAATGCCCAGCTCTCTGACAGGGAGATTCCGTGATGCGTGACATTTACTCAGACCTTCACAACCGCGTGACCGAGCTTCGCAGTACGCTCACGCAAGCGATCCTCAACGATCAGCAAGAGATCACGATGTCGTTGAGCATGGCGTCCACTATGGGTCTCGTTGGTGCAGCAGGCACAGCCCTAGCAACTGCAGCGCAAGCAGCATTGCAGGTGGCGAGCGCGAAAGGCAATGCTGCCCTGGGGCAGGTTGAAGCCATCACAGTGTGGGCCGGGCAGAGCAAGGAATCGTCCAGCCGCATGCGAGACCGCGGCCACTCATGGGCAGATCTGAACGACAACGTGCTTGAGCTACGCGACCTGATGAAGAAGGTGCAGAGCCGAGGCATCAACAACGGGTGGTCTGGTGAAGCCAAGCGACATTGGCAAACCTTCACCGACCGCCAGATTGAGGAGCACGACAGGTTCGAGGAAGCCGTCGTCAAGGTCGCACCGTTGATGTTTGACGCGAGTGACGCCACTGACCAGCTCTTGATGGCATTCATGATGGCAGCCCAAGGGGCGCTGCTCCCGGGAAAGACGATTGCCTTACGCCCGCCGACGCCCAACCCCGCTGGCTTCGGCATTGGTACCCGGACACCCGTGTTCGCAGGGATACTGAGCGCGTGCGCAGCTCAGTTCAGCGCCAATCTGAACGGCCCGTGGCGCGTCCAGGCTGCTCAGATCTCTGTTCGGCTTCTTGAGGCTGGAAGCGCGATGAGAGCTAGCAGTGCGCAAGGCGCGCTCTGAGTATGTCTCACGTTGCACCTCCTGTTGCCGCTAAGCTTGCGGCGACAGGAGGTGCAGTGTGTCCGACGGGAAACTCGTGCTCATCGTGGACGATGATGCGGCGCTGTCCGAGATGCTGCAGATCGTGTTGCGTCAAGAAGGATTCCGCACCGTCAGCGCGGCCTCCGGCGACGCCGCCTTGGCAGAGTTTCATCGTGCGCGCCCTGACCTCGTCTTGCTGGACTTGATGCTGCCAGGCATGGACGGCGTCGAAGTATGCAGACAACTTCGCCAGCACTCTGGGGTGCCCATCATCATGCTCACGGCGAAATCAGACACCGCCGACGTGGTGGCGGGCCTCGAGGCGGGGGCCGACGACTACGTCGCAAAGCCTTGTAAAACCCAGGAACTTGTGGCGAGAATCCGCACGCGACTTCGTCGCACAGCCGACGAAGGTCAGGATCTCCTCCGCATCGGCGATCTCGTGATATCGGTGGCAGCGCATTCCGTCAAGCGCGGGGAACAGCGCATCAACCTCACGCCCCTCGAATTCGATTTGCTTCTCGCACTCGCCAAGCGCCCGAACCAGGTCTTCTCGCGTGAGGAGCTGCTGGACGAGGTCTGGGGATACCGCAACGCAGCTGACACTCGTCTCGTCAACGTGCATGTGCAAAGGTTGAGGGCCAAAGTGGAGAAAGACCCGGAGAATCCGGAGATCGTCATTACCGTGCGTGGCATCGGCTACCGTGCAGGCGAAACAACGCGGGGATAGCGGGGCGCCCCGCCGAGCTTTTCGCGTTTGGTGGTCGTCGCTTCCACTTCGAGTGCTCGTCACCACAATGCTCTCAACCCTCGTGGTGTTAGGGCTCGCAGGGTTCTTCCTTATCCAGATGGTGACCGGCGGCGTCGTGAGAGCCAAACGGCAAGCCGTCATCAATGAGGCGAACAGCGCCCACGCGTTCATGCAGCAGCAGTTACGTGGATCTGACGCGAGGGGCATGTCCGTTGCGGAAGCGCTGAACCGCCTGGCTGAGCAAACCAGCGCGCAAACCACGCAGTACCAAATGGTGATCCAATCCTCTACCTCCACGCTCGTGTCGGGAGGCCTCGAGGCATCGTCGGTGCCCAACACGCTGAGTGCGAAGGTGCACGAGATCGACGGCATGTACATCACACCAACCTCCGTGCACTGGGCGGATCCTGCCAAGGCGAGCGAACCGGGATTCGTGGTCGGAGCAAGCCTCATTACCGCGACGAACGAACGAGTCCCCGTCTACTACGTGTTCCCCATGACGGCTGAAAGGCAAACTCTGCGGCTCATCCAAAACGCGGTGATTATCAGCTTCACGCTGCTCCTGGGGGCCATGCTCGTCATTGTCTACGCCGTGACGTGGCAAGTGGTGACCCCAATTCGACGTGCGAGCGTCACCGCGCTGAGGCTCGCCTCCGGCCAGCTTGACGAGCGCATGGAGGAGCGAGGCACCGTCGAGATTCAAGCGCTCGCATCCTCGATGAACCAAATGGCAGGCGAACTCCAGACGCGCATTCGTCAGCTGGAGAGTCTTTCGGACGTGCAGCGCCAGTTCGTGAGCGACGTGTCGCACGAGCTGCGCACGCCTCTCACCACCATCAAGATGGCCTCAGATCTGCTGTACGCCAGCCGAGATGATGTCGGCCCTGATTCGCGTCGAACGGTGGAGCTGATGTGGAGCGAGATTGAACGCTTCGACGAGTTGCTAGCCGATCTGCTGGAAATCTCCCGATTTGATGCCGGTGCAGCGGTGCTTGCACTCGACGAGCACAACCTCGCTCGGCTTGTCGAGGAGGAAATCGAGGCCCAACGTCCGCTTGCGGAACGCCAGGGCATCGAGCTGCAGATGCGCGTGCTGAGCGACGACACTCGTGCCGAACTCGACGCGCGGCGCGTGCGGCGAATATTGCGCAATCTGCTCAGCAACGCGATCGATCACGGACAAGGCAAACCTGTCGTCGTGACGGTCGCAGCAGATGAGGACACCGTCGCGTTGACGGTACGCGATCAAGGCATCGGTTTCGACGGTGATCAATCGGCGAAAGTATTCGACCGGTTCTGGCGTGCCGACCCCGCCCGAACCCGCGTCGTCGGAGGCACGGGGCTCGGACTCTCCATCTCATTGGAGGACGCCAAGCTACATCGCGGATGGCTCTCCGCGTGGGGGAGGCCCGGCGAAGGAGCGCAGTTTCGCCTCACTTTGCCTCGAAGTCGCGACCACAAGGTGCTCGTATCCCCGCTCCCCGTCGCGCCTACCGACGATGAAGGGAGTCTCGAATGAGATTTCGGGTACTGCTTCTCCTGCTCATCCTGGTGTGTTCGGGCTGCGCCTCCATTCCTACGGAAGGCCCCATCGAAGAGGTTCCCGTTCCTGAAGATTCGGCGGGCATCGAAATCGCTCCGCAGCCCCCGCGGGGTGATGATGAACCCGCGCAGATCATCGAGGGCTTCTTGCTCGCCATGTCGGAAGCCGACACCACGTATCGCACCGCTCGCACGTATCTCACCGCTGAGGCCGCTCAGCGTTGGAAGCCGGGACGTTCCACGCAGGTGTTCCAGGGGTCTGTGTTGCAAGCCGACGGCCACTATCTCCTCCAGGGCGTCCTGCTTGGTGAGATCGACGAAACGGACCGCTTCCAGCCGAGCGGCGAACCGCTCAGGCACGACTTTGGCCTGGTCGAAGAGGATGGGCAGTGGCGCATCAGCAGTCCACCCGACGGTGTGTTGCTCTCCAGGTACCTGTTCACTCGCAACTATCGGCAGGTCACCATCTACTTCTCCGCACAAGACAACGAAGTGGGCGTGCCGGAGCTGCTCACTATTCCCGAAGGGGAAGTCTCGCCTGGCCGCATTGTTGAAGCCGTGCTGCGCGGGCCTTCTGAGCGCATGCAGAGCGTCGTGCGCAACGCCATCCCATCGGGAGCGACTCTCGGGGAGGGCGGCGCGAGCGTCGACGAGGACGGGATCGCGACGGTGGATCTCACTGGGGTAGCGCCGTCGATGCCTCCGGAGCAACGACGGCGCCTCGGAGCGCAGCTGCTGTGGTCGCTCACGTCGGTGCCACGCGTCACGGCGCTGAAGGTTACCGTCGACGGCACCCAGTTCACCCTACCTGGGCAAAGCGCCGACGGAGTGCTCGAACTGGCAACGCAACAGGGTTATTCCGTGTTGTCGCGGACGCAATCGCAGGACCTGTTCGCGGTGCAAGAGCACACGCCTGGAACGCTGAACGACCACGGACGATTCGTGCCGTTGGTGGGCGAGTTGCCGCCATCAGCGGAGGTAGCCATCTCTATCGACGGCACGCATATGGCGTTGATCGGGGAAGACCGCCAAACTGTGTCCGTCGGGCTGCGAGATGACACTCTGACTCCCATCACACCGGGATTCACGAACATTCACGACGGGCAATGGGCGCTCGGTTACTTGTATGCCTTGGGCGACGACGCTCAGGGCATGACCAGAATGTTGCGGGTGTCGGCGCAGCACGAAGTGGAAGTGATGGATGTCCGGCTCCCTGCAAGCATGGCCCTGCGCGGATTCTCGGTACACCAGACTGGCGCCGTGGCGGCGGTCCTGGGGGAGCGCAACGGAAGTACTCACCTTGGGCAGATGGTTGCCTCCAAACCTGGCGTATTCGACCGGTGGCAGGAACTACCTCCCAGCGGCCCGAGCGGACAATCGATTTCCCGCATTGACGATGTGCAATGGAATTCGGAGTCCACAGTTGTGCTTGCGGGCGATGTCGATGAGAGTTGGGGTGTGGTTGTCGTCAGTGCGGATGGGGCGTTCGTCGAAGAGATTGGCAGTTTCCGTGAGCCTATTCAGGGCGTCGCCGCGTTACCCCGCCAAGGTGGTGGCCTCATCGCATTGCGCGGCAGCGGAGGTGCAGTATGGCGGTACACCGCGCCCAATCGGTGGACGCACCTCGATGTCAAGGTCGCCGATTTGACGTTCGCTGGCTGACCGGAAACTCGCCCTGTGGAGAGTGCAAATCGGTAGGGGTGAGTGGACACACTGTGGTGTGTGAACATCATCAATGCCCTCGCAGATCTCTTGCTCGGGGCGCAATGTCCTGGATGCGACGAGCCGGGTTGGGGGTTGTGCACCGAATGTGTATCGGCGCTCGACGTCACCCCGACGGTTGTCGGGCGCCCCGGTGTACCGACGATCATGGCGGCTAACCTGTATCGGCCTCACCTGAGCAAGATCATTCCCCGCTACAAGGATGATGGCGCTCTCCACATTGAGCGCTCTCTCTCCAGACGACTCGCCGTGGCCGTCAATGCGTTGCAGCTGCCCAGCGACACCTGGTTGGTGCCTATTCCGTCGCGCCCGAGCGCGGTGCGGGCCAGAGGGTTCGATCATGCAGCGCGTCTGGCGGCCGCGGCGGCACGCGCGACGGGGCTCCGCAGTCGGCGAGGGCTCCGTCGAACTTCAAGGGGCACCGATCAGCTCGAGCTCGGTCGCGCGTCACGAAACCGGAACATGCACGCATCGATGCACTCGACGATGCACACCGGCAGAGCGGTCGTCGTCGACGACATCGTCACGACCGGTGCCTCTCTCGCGGAGGGCGTTCGGGCCTTGGAACACTCGGGCGTCGACGTGCTTGCCGCCGCCGTGATCGCGAACGTCGATGAACCAGTGCAATAGTGAACAAATTCACTACCACAGTCACCAGCTTTGGAAGTAGGCGGTAACGTTGTCATATGGAACAACCGCAGAGCTCAGCAACACCACTGAACTTTGCGGTTTCGCGTTTTCTACTCATGGAGGAGTCATGGACATCGTCGTCACCGGCCGGCACTGCAACCTCAGCCCTGAGCTGAAAGAGACCGTTGCCGAACGGCTCGAAACCGTTGAGAAACTGCGGGATCGGGTGATCCGCTCCGAGGTCGAATTTCACGCTCGCGAGGCCACGAAAGATCCCGAAGACGCCGTCGTTGTGCAAATCACCCTGCGCAGCAAGGGCCCGGTCGTTCGTGCAGAAGGCCGGTCGTCCGACAAGATGCTCGCCTTCGAGGCAGCGCTGGATCGGTTGAAGGCGCAGCTCCGGAAAGCAGCAGACCGAAGGAAGAACCACCGGGGGCTCCGCTCAGCGATCGGCGATATTGCTCCCGTCCCGCCCATGCCGGAGCCTCAGGACGACGATGCGGTGCCGGAGCAGGAGGTTGCCGGTCTCGTCGTCACGGGAGACGGCCCGCTGGTGGTACGTGAGAAGGAATTCGACGCAGTACCGCTCACGCTCGCACAGGCTCTGGATGAGATGGAGCTCGTCGGGCACGACTTCTTCCTCTACGAAGACGCGGAGACGGGTAGGCCGTCGGTGGTCTACCGGCGCAAGGCGTACAACTACGGCGTCATCCACTTGAACGTCGACAAGTAACCTAGCCAATCTCATCGTTCGTGGGCGTTCGGCGTAGTCACGCTGGGCGCCCACGAACATTTCCACGTGTATTGCGCGACGGCGCTAGGATGGCGAAGGCATCTGTTGTGAAATCGAAGGACACTCGACGTGGGTTTCATGGAATTCCTGAGCGGCTTGGGCTCTGGCTCGCAGCTGAAGAAGCTGCAAAAGGTGGCAGACCAAGTTAATTCGATCGAAGAAGACTTTCAAGCCCTCTCCGACGCGGAACTCCGAGCTGAAACAGACAAGTTTAAGGAGCGCGTCGCCGACGGAGAGTCGCTCGACAAGCTCATGCCCGAGGCCTTCGCAGCGGTGCGTGAAGCGTCGGTGCGCGTGAGCGGCAAACGTCACTTCGATGTCCAGCTCATGGGTGGCGCTGCCCTGCACTGGGGCAATATCGCCGAGATGAAGACCGGTGAAGGTAAGACGCTTGTCGGTACGTTGCCCAGCTACCTGAACGCGCTGTCGGGTAAGAGCGTGCACATCGTCACCACCAACGATTACCTCGCCAAGTACCAGTCGGAGCAGATGGGCAGAATCCATCACTTCCTCGGACTTCGGGTGGGCGCCATCTTGGCGCAGATGACGCCGGCGCAGCGCCGTGACGCCTATGCAGCAGACATCACGTATGGCACCAACAACGAATTTGGCTTCGACTATCTGCGCGACAATATGGCGTTGCGCAAGGAAGACATGGTGCAGCGCGGGCACCACTACGCGATCGTCGATGAGGTTGACTCGATTCTCATCGACGAGGCCCGTACGCCACTCATCATCTCGGGCCCCGCACAAGACTCGAAGGAATGGTTCCCCGTCTTCGCCCGGATGGTGAAAACACTCACGCGCGATGAAGACTACGAGGTCGACGAAAAGAAGCGCACCATTTCAATTCTCGCCCCTGGCATCGAGAAAGTGGAAGACCGCCTCGGCATCGACAACCTCTACGAATCCGCGAACACCCCGCTCATCTCGTACCTGAACAACGCCATCAAGGCCAAGGAACTGTTCAAGCGCGACAAAGACTACGTCGTGGCCGGGGAGGAAGTGCTCATCGTCGACGAGCACACCGGCCGAACCCTCGAAGGGCGCCGGTACAACGACGGTCTGCACCAGTCGCTCGAAGCGAAAGAATCCGTCAAGATCAAGGACGAGTACCAGACGCTTGCCACCATCACGTTGCAGAACTACTTCCGCATGTACGACAAGCTCGCAGGCATGACGGGTACCGCGAAGACGGAGGAATCTGAGTTCCAGAAGATCTACGGCCTGGGTGTCATCACGATTCCCACGAACAAGCCGATGATTCGTATCGACAACCCCGACCTGATTTACCGCACGGAAGAGGCGAAGTTCCAGGCCATCATCGACGACGTGGTGGAGCGCCACGAAGCGGGCCAGCCCATCCTCATTGGAACGGCTTCCGTCGAGAAATCGGAGCTGCTCTCGGCAATGCTGAAGCGCGCGAACGTCCCGCACAATGTGCTGAACGCGAAGTATCACGAGCGTGAGGCGTCGATCGTGGCTGAGGCGGGCCGCAAGAGCGCGGTGACGGTCTCGACGAATATGGCTGGCCGTGGTACCGACATCATGCTCGGCGGTAACCCCGAATTTCTCGCTGACTTGCAGCTTCGCAAGCAGGGCCTCGATCCCGTCGAAACGCCCGAAGAGTACGAAGCACAGTGGCCGGACACGCTGAAAGCGCTCGAGGAGCAGGTCGCCAGCGAACATGATGAGGTCAAGGAGGCCGGTGGTCTGTACGTCATCGGCTCCGAGCGCCACGAGTCTCGACGCATCGACAACCAGCTGCGCGGCCGTTCCGGACGTCAGGGTGACCCGGGAGAATCCCGCTTCTACCTTTCTCTGGCCGATAACCTGATGCGCTTGTTCCGCCCTGAGCTGCTCGAGCGGGCGATGACGATGCTCAACGTTCCCGACGACATGCCCATCGACTCCAAGATGGTCTCCAAGCAGATTGAGGGCGCCCAGAAACAGGTGGAGAGCCAAAACTTCGAGATGCGAAAGAACGTCTTGAAGTACGACGACGTCATGAACCGCCAACGTCACGCCATCTACGGTGACCGCCGACGCGTGCTCGACGGCGTTGACGTCTCTCCGCAGCTGCGGAAGACAGCGGAGCGATTGGTCTCCGACGTGGTGACCGAGCACACCATCGGCTTCGAGGAAGACTGGGACCTCGAGCAGATGATGACCCAGCTCGAGACGCTCTACCCGGTGAGCATTTCGCTCGACGAGCTCGAAGAGGATCTGCCCGACCAGGCAGGCATGGTGGAGCGCTTCGTCGACGATGTTGACCAGGCCTATGACCGCCGTGAGGAAGAGATCGGCGAGGAGCGCATGCGCGAACTCGAGCGCCAAGTGTTGCTCACCGTGCTCGACCGCAAGTGGCGCGAACACCTCTACGAAATGGACTATCTGCGCGACGGCATTGGGCTGCGCGCTATGGCCCAGCGTGATCCCCTCACCGAGTACCAGCGTGAGGGCGGCGACATGTTCAACGCCATGATGGGCGCCTTCATGGAGGAAGTCACCGGCTTCTTGTTCCATCTCGAGGTGCCGAAGCAAGACGACGCCGACGCTGACACGGACGCAGGCGACACTGACGATGGGGCAGCAGCCGGTAGTGATGCTGAACCACTCGCGAAGGGTCTGGAACGTAAGGAGACGGATGGCAGCTCGCTGCAGTACTCCGCTCCGAACGAGTCGGGTGAAGCCACGAAGTCTGGTGCGCAGGCGACAGCGAAGAAGAAACCCGGCCGAAACCAGCCTTGTTATTGCGGCTCTGGCAAGAAGTACAAGGTCTGCCACGGCGCTAAGCAGTGACGCTCACGCCGCACGCCATCGTGCGTGCGGGGCTCAGGCACCGAGGATGTGAAACTCGGAGCATCGCCACTGCTTGAGCAAATCGAGGCGCATCACACACACGAGCCAGCGCCCGTGCAAGGACACCCTGATGCAGACCTCGGCGGCTGTCGATGTCGGCATCTGGCAACGCCAGGAGCCGATGGTCGATCGCAGAAATTGGCCCGATTCTCTACCCGCTGCCAGGCTCTCAAAGGCATTCGCGCTCAGGTGCTGGCGCAGGTGGTGGAGGGGGCGTCGGCCAAAGAGGGATTCAACGATGGCGGTGGCGAGCCCAATCGCTTGGCGAGGTGGGGGTGACCCGGCTGTACGGGGGCGCTGAGCGCCGGCATGTGTACTGGTTTTGTGAAGCATGCTCCCACGCTAAGTGTGGAAACAGCCCAACAACTGGGTACTACAAACCGTCGGACAACACTTTCTTCTCACCCAACAATCGGGAAGGAAGAGCGGCTAGCTTCCGCCAAACATGAGCAGCAGCCCACCGACGGTGAACACCACCATCACGAGCAGTAGCGGCAACTGGCGCATCATCACCTTGCCCGCCGGGCGGCGCAGGGCGACGTCGTGCGTGACGATAACACCGAGCACATGCCCGCCGACGATGAGCAACACCTGGAGCCACGCTACGAAGGTGGGGAAGGCGAACAGATCAACGTTGGGGCCTGCCTCTGCGAAGCCAAACCAGTTCTGCCCCGTGCCGAGGGGATCGTTGAACCGAATGGCGGTGCGTTGTCCCTCCAAATACAGGTAGGTGCCGTAGTGGGCGAGACAATACCCGACGATCAGCGGCACCAAGCCGGGGGAGAGGCGGTTCATCGTGGACCGCAGCCCCTCACCCTCGTCGAGGAACTTGCAGCCGAAGGCATAGAGCGCCGCGACGAGCGCGATCATGGCAGCCAGCCCGATGGTGCCCAAAATCCACGCAGGTGTGGTGATGTCTTGGATCATGCGCTGCCATCGAGGCGTGTTGGACATGGCATCGAATGCGGTACCTCCCAGTAGCACCACCGCGACGGTGTACGTCGCCGTCGGCGGGACCCAGCTCGCGAGGTTGCGCACCGGATTCATCCGATGCACGACGCCATCCTTGCGTTTCCACGGTGACAGGCTGGCCACGGTCGTGCCGTACACCTCGAACGGATCAGCCCGTTCAATCCAGTGTGGGCGCACGAAGAATCCGACGATGCACCACGTCAGCCACAGCCCAGCCGCAAGGCGTAGGGCCGGCAGCGTGATGCCTTGGGGGAGTACGAGCTCCATGTAGAGGAAACCCGCGAGCGCGAGCGCTGCGGGCGCGCGGGAACCGGGGCCGTCGGGAGCTATCACAGCGCTGCCGCGGAAGGCGAGCAGCGTGCGGATGGGGTTCGTCTCCTTGTACGCCTTCCCCAGGAAGACGGAAAACACCACGAGCCCAACCCACAGCCAGACGTAGATGAAGCCGATGACAGGATTGTCGATCCGGTCGGCGCCGAAGATGAGCGCGATCGCGCTGAGAATCCAGATTGCTCCCACAGAGGTGCGTGCGATGATACGTCCAGGAAGACTATCGATCGCCTTGGTGAGACGCGGCATAGGCACGCCGTCATCGTCTTCAAACCGTGAGCGCTTCCAGGCGAAGAACAGAAAGTAGAACGTGACGAGTAACACCACCGCAGCGGCGAGTAGCACGAGCCAGAACGGAAGCGGGAGGTCTGAACGGGACGCGATTCCGTGGAGAAGAATCATTCGACAACCAACTTCATGTACACCTGGTTGGCGCCATGACTTTCGATTTCGTAGGCGCCCGCCATGTTGGCGGTGAAGGTGATCTCGTGCGGTTCGCCGGCTTTCGTGGGGAACGAATGCTCGTAGCCGTGGACGTGGATGTCGTCGTCGTAGGCCGTCGTCACGATCAGGGTGAGCTCGGATCCGAGCGGAACCGACTGCTTGATCGGCGTCGAGATGCCACCCTCAGGAACATCGAGGTTCACTGTCACTGGCTCGGCGGAGCCGGCGCTGCCGCACGCGGTGAGGATCAGCATTGAGCCAGCAGCGGCAAGGAACGTCCTGCGGAACATGCACATCTCTTTCTACGGGTTCGTGGCCATACCGGGGCAAAGCCTATCAATGAGTGCCCATATGGGCGCGTGGCTGAGGCGTGCCGCTCGAATGCGCCTACGCTTGGTGTGTGGTCAGAAAGCTTGTGTTCATTCCCATTGCTGCAGCAGAACTCCCCATGCTTACAGGGGAGGTCCCCGTTGAACAACGTCGCGCATTCACAGTGACGAGTGACCTGCTCGACGAGTTGGGGTACACCGAAGACATGTCCGAAGATGCCGAGTACGCGGCCATGGTGTTGGCCTCCATCTCCGGGCTGATCGAATTCGGCGAGCGCGTGGTCATCGTCGCCGAGGTCGACGCCGCGCTCATTGAAGCGGGCAAGGACTCGGCGAACGGCGAGTGCTTGCTTGTGCGGTGCCCGCATGAAGCCATGACGGCCTGGTTCGAAGACGCACCAGGGGTCGAACTCCCGACGGTGCCCGCAGGCTCAAGTATCGACGACGCCTGGGAACTGCCCGAAGTGCAAGCCTTGCTGCAAGAACACGACCTGCTATGGAACGACGTCGTGGAGTACCGACGCAGCTAGTTCCGCAGTCAGCGCGTCAGCCACACGCGAGCGCGGCGCTCCATGCCGGCAAACGCTTGGACGATGAACGGCTCCACCTGGGCCTCGACTTTCTTGCCCACGAGCGGAATCTTGACCTTGAGCTCTCCTTCGTAGTCGCCCACAGTGCCTGTACTCGTCGGCGCGAGCTTCGACGTGGCACTCGCCTCGACGGGCATGCCGGGCACGTCGACGTTCACCGTCCCCGGAATGGTGCCGTCCGAGGACTCGTCAGAGAAGGCCATGAGAATCGAAACCTTCACCGTCTTGCCCAGGATTTTTTGCACCTGTTCGGGGGCGGGCAGCATCATATCGACGCGCGTACCGACGTCGCCGACTGAGACGGTATGCTGCACCGCCCCGGCGTGCTGGGCAACGTCGTCGAGGAATGCTTCGTTGCGTAGTAGCGCCGCGACATCGCGGGGAGGGGCTGGGTAGGAGTGCTGAAAGATCAACTGCATGGGGCCTAGTCTATTGCCACTCATGCATGGTCCGGGACGGAAAATGCGCACTCCGCGTGCGGGCGAGCGCGGGCAACTACCATGGGGCCATGCGGATCGACTTGCACACTCACTCGAATGTCTCGGACGGCACAGACTCACCTACGATGCTGGTGCAAAAAGCCATTGCTGCGGGTCTGGACGTCGTGGCGCTGACCGACCACGACACCTTTGCCGGCATCACGGAGGCACAGGAAGCCGGGAAACGGTCGGGACTACGAGTACTGAACGGGCTCGAAATGTCGACGAAATTTGAGGGGAAGTCGGTACACCTACTTGGCTACGGCTGTGATCCGCGCAACGCAGACTTGAAAGCAGAACTAGCTCGTATCCGCGCCGGGAGGACGGAACGTCTGCCCCGCATGATCGATAACCTGCGGGCCGCAGGCATCGACATCACCATCGACGAAGTGTACGAGCACGCGGGAGACGCGTCGGCTGTGGGGCGCCCACACGTGGCTGACATCCTCGTGCAAAAAGGGGTCGTAGCGAGCAGGACGGAGGCGTTCCAAACCTGGATTGGGGAAGGTCAGCCGGGATATGCCGAACGCTACGCGTGCCCGCTGGAAGAAGCCATCGACCTCATCCATGGCGCCCGCGGCGTAGCCGTGATCGCTCACCCGTGGTCGCGCGGATGCCGGCAGGTGCTCACTGCTGAGGTGCTGGAACGACTCATCCGCGAGCATCAACTCGAGGGTATCGAGGTGGAGCATCAAGATCACAGCCCCGAGGCGCGGGAATTGCTGTTCCAGATGGGCGCCCGCCTCGGCCTCATCCGTACGGGATCATCGGATTACCACGGCACCGGCAAAGTCAATCACGAGCTTGGCTGCAATACGACAAGGGTGCAGGCCTACAACGAGTTGATCGCTCGGATTCGTCGGCGAGGCGGCGTCGTCTAGCGTGTAGGCGCGAAGCCGACGCAAGACGCTACGCTGGAGCGCATGACAACTTCGACCCACTTCGATCCGGAAGCATCGCTCGCGCGTTCCACGCAACGCAGCCTGGCTATTGAACAGGAGATCGCCAAGGATCCCAGCAAGTTTCGGATCCTGACGGGCGACCGCCCCACAGGCAACCTGCACATCGGGCACCTGTTTGGGTCGCTGGAGAATAGGGTGCGCCTGGCGAAAGCGGGCGTCGAGACGATGGTGCTTATTGCCGACTACCAGGTCATCACTGATCGCGACGGCGTGGGCCCCATCCGGGATCGTGTCTACTCGCTGCTAACCGACTACCTCTCAATCGGGCTGGACCCAGAAAAGGTCACCTTCTTCACGCATTCTTCGCTGCCGGAGTTGAACCAGCTCATGTTGCCGTTCCTCTCATTGGCCACCGACGCAGAACTTCGTCGCAACCCGACGGTGAAGACGGAACTGGAGGCTACCGACGGACGACCGATGTCTGGCCTGCTGCTCACCTACCCGGTGCACCAGGCTGCTGACATCTTATTCTGCAAAGCGAACCTCGTGCCAGTGGGTAAAGACCAGCTGCCGCACCTCGAGCAGGCCCGTGTCATCGCTAGGCGTTTCGACGAGCGCTATGGGCGCGCTGACGAGGCCACCCCCGTCTTCCCCGAGCCCGAAGCACTGCTGAGCAAGTCGGGAACCGTGCTCGGTCTCGATGGTGCGAAGATGAGCAAATCTCGCAACAACACCATCGAGATCGGGTTCACTGCCGACGAGACGGCCAAGCTTATCAAGCGTGCTGTAACCGATTCCGACCGCCACATCACCTACGAACCTGAGCAGCGTCCCGAGGTGTCCAACCTGGTCAACATTGCGGCACTCGCACTCGACCGTGACCCCGTCGACGTTGCCGCCGAGCTCGGCGACGCCGGAGGTGGCGGGCTCAAGAAGCTCGTCACGGAAGCACTCAACGAGTACCTTGCGCCCATCCGGGCCCGTCGTGCGGAGCTGGAACAAGATCCGGGCTTCCTGGAGAGCGTGCTGCGGGCGGGCAATGAGCGGGCACGCGAGATCGCGGTACAGACCTTGGAAGAGGTCCGCACCGCGATGCAGATGGTGTACTACTGAGCCTACGTAGCGCCGGCCGCCGTCACTTCGACGATGGCTGCGCTTTATCGTGTGGCTCCCGCACAACCTCGACGCCGTTGCGCACGCGCCTGCGTCGACGGGGCTTCGAGGAACGAGTGCGACGACGCTCCCGCTGCCCTTGTGGCTTCTCCGTGCCCTTGTCTCGTTTGGGCGGTGCGGTGGCGACGCGTCCCTTGGTGCCTTCGGGGATGTCGAGGTCGGAGTACAAATGCGGCGACGACGAGTACGTCTCGACAGGCTCCGGTTTGCCGAGATCGAGGGCCTGGTCGATGAGCTTCCAGCGATGCACGTCCGCCCAGTCAACCAGCGTGACAGCTACGCCGTTGCGTCCCGCGCGGCCGGTGCGGCCGATACGGTGCACGTAGGTGGCATCGGTGTCAGGGCACTCGTAGTTCACGACATGCGTCACGCCGGTGATGTCAATGCCACGGGCTGCGACGTCGGTGGCCACAAGAACGCGAATGGTGCCCTGACGGAACTTCTTGAGTGAGCGTTCCCGTGCGGATTGATTGAGATCGCCATGGATGGAGGCAGCGGGGAAGCCCCTGTCCACCAGATCTTCCGAGAGGCGCTGTGCTTCGCGCTTCGTACGCGTGAAGATCATCACTTTGCCAGCGTCCTTGGCCTGGATGATGCGCGAGACCACCTCCGGCTTGTCGAGCTGGTGGGCCTGGTAAATAAACTGCACGGTGTCTGGCACCGTCGCCTGGGCGTTTTCGCCTTCAGCACGAATATTGATGGGCCGGTTCAGACGCGAACGGGCCAGCGAGAGGATCTGGCCGGGCATCGTCGCAGAGAACATCATCGTCTGACGCGACTTCGGTGTGGCGTCCATGATGCGTTCCACGTCGGGGAGGAACCCGAGGTCGAGCATCTCGTCGGCTTCATCGAGCACGAGCACCTGGATTTCCGAAAGATCGAGTGCGCGACGCTGGACGAGGTCAAGCAGGCGCCCGGGGGTTCCGACGACGACATCCACGCCCTTCTCGAGCGCTTCGAGCTGGTCGTCGTAGCTGGTGCCGCCATAGATCGTCAGCACGCGAGTATGGAGGTTCTTGCCGGCCGTTTCGAGATCGCGGCCAACCTGGACGGCGAGCTCTCGGGTGGGGCACACGGCGAGCCCGCGCGGCTTGCCGTGCGTGGGTTCGTGGTCTTCTGCGAGGGCTTCGAGCCGGTGCAGCATCACGGTGCCAAACGCCAGCGTCTTGCCGGTGCCGGTTCGAGCTTGCCCAATCAGATCTGTGCCTCCCAGGGCGAGGGGGATGGCGAGTGCCTGGATGGGAAATGGCTTGACGATGCCCTCGGCGGCGAGTGCCTCTGCGATGGGCTCGGCGACGCCGAGATCCAGGAACGTGTCGTGTGCTGCCTGCTCAGTCAGGGTTCAACCTCTTGTTCGAACAACGCGGTGCGCTGACGCGCATGCCTGGGCAATCTGCCCGGACGTGATCCTATCAGCGTCTCCCCACAGGACGGGTCAGACGCGACCGAAGCCCACTGGCCTGGCATTGGGTGAGCCAAGCTCCACGTACCCCACGCGACCTGCAGGGATGAGAATTTTGCGTCCCTTGTCGTCTGCGAGCTCAAAGATGCCATTCGACTCGACGGCCGACGCCAGGCGGCTGCTGATTTCTTCGGCAGATTCCTGCGTTTCAAGCGTTATCTCCCTGGCCACTTGGACGATGCCGAGCTTGATCTCCATGATGCTCCTTGTAGATGAATGAATAATGCCCTTATTCACACTAGCGGGCAGCGTCAAACGTCGACCCGAGCGACGGTGACAGTGGTGTTGTCTTTCCCACCTTGTGCGTTTGCCCAATCGACGAGCCCCTCAGCAATGTCGCTCGGGCGCTCACAGCGCGCTCGGAATTCTTCGAACACCGCGGCCATGGCCTCGGGCGCGCTCGCGTAGTTCCACAGTCCATCGGTGCATAAAATCAGCCAGCCTGCGGTAGCAGGCTCGTGGTTGGTGACCGATGGCGTGACGTTCGATGCGTCACGGCCCAGCCACTTGGTGATGGCATGTGCGTGGGCTCCTTGTTCCGCATCGTCGCGCGACATGCCGAGCATGATGCGTGCCTGTGCCATCGAATCGTCGGTGCTGCGCAGCATGCAGGTGCCGTCGTCGGCCACCCAGTATGCCCTCGAATCGCCAATGTTGGCGATAGATATCCGTCCGGTGCGTACGTACGCGGTGATCAGTGTGCAGGCCGAGGGCTCTCCGTCGACGGTGGCCTCGAGCACGTGGCGATGCGCCTCAGAGAAGGCCTGTACGAATGCAACGTTCTCGGGTAGGCCCTGCGAGAGGCGGTCTTGCAGCACACTCACGCAGCGTTCGACGGCGACCGATGATGAGATCTCAGAGCCTGCGGCGGTCGATACGCCGTCGGCTACCGCGATGAGGGCGGTGGGATCGTCGGCCAAGTCTCGCACTGCGATGCACAGGGCATCCTGGTTTGATGTGTGGCGGAGCCCGACGTCGCTGCAGCCGGCCACCCATGCAGCGGGCATCCGAGTGTAATGAGCGCGCTCTGACTTCGACATCACGTCTCCTGGCTCGCAAACGGTTACGGTGTTCTCAATCTAATGGCATGTAGGGTTCGCCTGCCCAGCGGGGCGCGCCGAGGATGTGCGCCAGTTGGGAAACCGCTCACGGACTAGGTCGAACGAAGATTGTCAGTGCTTCGTGATTGCATAGTGAGCATGTGGACGTTACTGCCTCCCCAGTCAGTTCCTAGGTGCGAACTCGATGACGCCCAACGTGAAGCCAGTGAACCTGCCGCAGGTGTCTCCTGCGTGCTGGGCGGGCCCGGCACGGGCAAGACGGTCACCCTCGTCGAAAGCGTGGTGCGGCGCGTGCAGGAAGGCGCGCCCCTGTCAGAAATCGCCGTGCTCGCAGGCTCTCGACAAGCTGCCCAGCAATTGCGCAGAACGGTGATTGGGCGCATCGGCCAAGCGCAGACTCAACCGCTGTTCACCACGGTGCATGGCCTAGCCCTGGGGCTGCTTCGTCTGGCCGAACCATCCGACGAGCTCCCATGGGCGCTGCTGCGGGCGCCAGAGCAAGAGGAGCGCATCCGGGATCTGCTCGCGAACGGACGTGCCTCGTGGCCCACATTGTTGCAGCCAGCCTTGAAAACTCGCGGCTTTGCCCGGCAACTTCGAGAGGTGCTCGCTCGAATCCGTCAGCGTTCGCTCGACGAGCACGATGTAGCGCATCTCGCGCAGGAACGCGAGAGCCCGACGCTCGCTGCCATCGCCGACTTTCTCGACGAGTACCTCGCCGTCGGCGATCTCGCACAAACTCTCGACTACGCGGAGTTGGTATATCGCACCCGCCTAGTGCTCCACGATCCGGCCTCCAGCGGCATGGCGCGCGAACACATTCGTGAGGTCTTCGTCGACGACGCACACGACCTTGACCCGGCGCAAACCGCACTACTTGGTGATCTCGCCATGCTCGGCATCCCCGTCACGGTCTTTGGCGATCCAGATCAGGTGGTGAGTGAGTTCCGCGGCGCCACCGCGCAGGGCATGTTGCACCTCACGGAGCTCGAACCCTCACGGGTCATGTCACTCGCCCACGACCACCGCCACGCCGTCGCTGTTGTGGAGGGCCTGAATGCGTTACGCGGGCGCATCGCTGCATCCACGGCTCGCGCACCGCTCGTGCCGGTACGGAGCGAACAGGGCGAGATCTGCGTCGAGTTGTGTTCATCGGAATCAGCGGAAGTGGCGCACGTCGCCGACGGCATCCGTCGGGTGGTGGCTTCAGGGGCATCGTGGTCCGACATCGCGGTCATCGCACGGGCTGGAAAGGCGCAGCTCATGCCGCTGACGCGAGCGCTGCTTCGGCTCGGCATTCCGGTGGAAGTTGCGGCCGACGAGTTAGTGCTCGCCGAAGACGATGCGGTGGCGGCCTTGCTCAGGGCGCTGTGTTTGGCAGCGTCGAGCGAGGCACCCACTGACGATCAGGCGCGAGCATTGGCGCTCTCACCGTTGGTGGGGCTCGATGCCATCGCACTTCGACGCCTCGAACGCCACATCGATGGCGACGGGGTGTGGGCCAAGATGCTTGCTGCTGACCCGGAAGGAGAATGGGCAATCGCCCGATCCGTGGCCGACACCGTGACGAGCGTCTCGTCAGGTTTAGAGGACGGCTGCAGTGTTGCGGATGCCTTGTGGGAGCTGTGGTCGTGCACGAGTTGGCCATCGGTGTTGCAGAAGGCGGCGCTCGACGGCAACAGACAGGCCAACCATCACCTCGATGCCGTGGTCGAGCTGTTCGAGCGGGCTGGGCACGAGCCGGTCCTGAGCGGCACCCCCGGCGTATGGAAATTTGCTCGCGACTTAGAAGGCCAAGAGATCCCCGCCGACACCGGCAGAGAATCCAGAATCACCGGCACCGGTGTGCTCGTCACTACAGCCCACCGGGCCAAGGGCCGCGAATGGCAACATGTATGGGTGGTGGGCGTGCAAGAAGGGCGCTGGCCGCAGGCAGCCCCCGGCGGACAGCTCCTCGATCCTGGGCGATTGCTCGACGGGGAACCTCGCACCATCGCAGAACATCTGCAAGAAGAGCGCCGACTCTTCTACCTTGCTTGCGCTCGGGCTTGCACTTCTCTGCACGTGAGCGCCGTCGCTAGCAGCGATCTCCAACCCTCGCGGTTCCTTACCGAACTGGGGGCGCCGCTCGTCGAGGTCACAGGGTATCCTGCGCGTCCACTCACGGCGCAGGCCCTCGTTGGTGAGCTCCGACAGGTGCTCGCAGACCCGGAACGCAGCATGGTTTTGCGCAGGGGAGCGGCGGCGCGATTGCAACATCTCGCTGCCGAAGGCATTGCGTCGGCGAACCCCGCCAACTGGTGGGGGGCGTCACAACACCCACCGCATGCTGGCCACTCGGTTCTGCGTCTCAGCGGGTCTGCGCTCGAAGGCATCCTCACCTGTCCGCGCCAGTACTACCTGGCGCGACGAGCACGGGCCAAGCGCCCGTCGAACCAAGCAGCGAGTTTCGGCAGCCTCATCCACGAGGTTGCACAGCACGCCCAGACTGACAACCTCGATGCAGCTGGCATGCGGGCGTTGCTTGACGATCGCTGGAGCACCGTCGACTTCGCCGCTCCTTGGCAGGAAACCAATGAGCGGGTACAGGCCGAGAGCATGATTGACCGGCTCGCGGCATGGTTCCCTGAACAATCGGCAACGCTGCTCGGTGTGGAGCAAGGCTTCGAGGCTCGCGTCGAGGTGGAAGGGCGCGAGGTGCTCTTGCACGGCTTCGTTGACCGACTGGAGTTGATGCATACCGACGAAGGACCGAAGCTTCGCATCCTGGATTTCAAAACAATGCGTTCGAAACCCACTGCCAGTTCCGTTGCTACCAACGTGCAGCTGGGGCTCTACCAGCTGGCTGCGCAATCGGGCGGGTTCGACGCTCTCGCCCCCGGTGTGCGCGAGGTGGCGTCAGCGGCCCTGGTGATGCTGCGTATCGACGCATCTGGGTTGCCACTGGTGATGGAGCAGTCGTCGTTGACGGCGGCCCCGGAATTGCCAGACGAACCGCTGATCGTCGGCCCGACGTGGATGCACGATCGCATCGCATCGGCCAAGGCCGTGCTGGAGCGTGGCGAATTTCCGGCGACGCCTGGTGATGCGTGCCGCATATGTGACTTCCGCTCGGGCTGCCCCGCGATTCAGGAGATAGCGTGATAGAGAACACCGATCGACTCTGCGAAGCACTCGGTATCGAGCTGAGCGATGAACAGCTTGCCGCCGTGACGGCGCCGCTTGCGCCCGGCGTCATCGTCGCCGGCGCAGGGACGGGTAAGACGACGGTGATGGCAGCCCGCGTGGTGTGGCTAGTGGGCACTGGGCAAGTGCGCGCCGACGAGGTCCTCGGGCTCACGTTCACGCGCAAGGCTGCCGGCGAACTGGGGGAGCGCGTGCTGGCGGCTCTCGAACGTGCGGGGCTGCGCGCAACGGGTTCAGATGAGGGTGTCCCTAGCACCAGCACCTACGATTCGTTCGCCGCACGCATCGTCGCCGAACACGGCCTGAGAGCAGGCATCGACGATGCCCCATTATTGGTGACGGGCGCCACGAGCGCGAGGCTCATGCATCACGTCGTGGCACAGTCCAAGGGCCCCTATCCAGCGCTATCGGAGTACTCGATGCCCACCATCATCGAACGGGCACTGAAGCTCGATGCCGAGATGCGCTCCAACCTGGTGGAACCAATCGAAGCACAGCGCTTCACGGAAGACGCGCGGGCCCAGTTCTTGGCCGCGCCGGGTCACGGCAAGCGGCGCCCGAAACCGTACAAGTCGATGATGCAAGCCGCAGATCGCTGCACCGAGCGCCTCGAGTTGCTGCGCATTGTCGAGGAATACCGCGCCTACAAGCGCGAATTGCAGGTCGCAGAGTTTTCTGACCAACTTGCCACAGCCGCCCAGCTGGCGTTCGAGGTGCCGACGGTGGGGGAAACGATGCGTAGCCACTATGCCGTCGTGCTCTTGGACGAATATCAAGACACCTCGTCGGCTCAGGCAGCCTTGCTGAAGGCACTGTTCGCTGGCCACCCGGTCACCGCTGTCGGCGATCCGTATCAAGCCATCTACGGTTGGCGCGGAGCCGCCGCGAGCAATATCCCAGAGTTCCAGAACGAGTTCGGTGCCTCCACAGCGCACGCCCTATCAGTGAACCGCCGTAGCCACACATCCATCCTCACGGTGGGTAACCGGCTCGCCTCCACCATTCCGGGAGATGAGGGCATCGAGCTCCGCGCTCCCGCGGGCACTCAAGCAGGCACCGTCGAAACAATCCGGTTCGACACAGAAGACGAAGAACTCGACGCGATAGCTGAACACATCCTGCAGCTGCAAGATACCTGCGAATGGAAACAGATCGCCGTACTGTCCAGGCGCAGGAGCCTGCTGGCCGCCATGCACCAACGCTTACAGGTGCGCGGTGTTCCGACGGAGATCGTCGGACTGGGCGGGTTGCTGTGGCTTCCCGAGATCGTGCCCATTGTCGCGCTGCTTCGTTTGCTCGTCGATCCACTCGACAACCCATCGCTGGCGACGCTACTTACCGGGCCTCGCTGGAATCTTCCGTTTCCTGATCTGGAGCTGCTCGGGCGGCACGCTGCACAGCTCGCAGATGGAGGAGAACCCTGTCTCCTCGAAGCGGCAGAGCATCGCCCCGAAGGGATCACCGATGCCGGAGCACGCGAATTGACTTCGTTCATGCATGTGTTTTCCCGCTTGCGGAGCCACGCAGCAGAACCGGTCACTGACCTGCTCATGCACGTCATCCGCGGACTGGGCATCGAGGAGGAACTGCGCGCTCGCAGCCTTCCGACGGATCAGCTCGATGCATTCGTCGCCGCCTGCAGCGACAGGCCAATCATCGCCGGCGACGCGTCGCTCGCTGGGTTGGTTGCCTTCCTCGATGCGGAAGCCTCGGACGGCGAGGGTCTCGAGCAGGCGGTGATCTCCGAGTCCAACTCGGTGAAGCTCGCGACGGTGCATGCGGCGAAAGGCCTCGAATGGGACCACGTGTTTCTTCCCGCACTGAACGCAGGCGTGTTCCCGTCGACGAATAAGGGCGGCAACTGGGTCACTCGAGCCGAGCTTCTCCCGAGTCCGCTACGCGGTGACGCCCACTCGATTCCCCAACTGGGCGACTACTCCGACGCGGCGCTCAAAGAGTACGGAGAGGAACTGACGGAAGAGCACGAGCACGGAGAGGATCGTCTCGCCTACGTCGCCGCGACGAGGGCTAGAACACGGCTGGTGGCTGCCTGCCATCGGTGGGCGAACCAGGTCAAGCGGGAGCGAAAGCCCTCGCGGTATTTCCTGGTCTGCGAGGAGGAGGCTCGGCGCACAGGCACCGCAATCGATGCCACCACAGGCTGCGAGAACCCAGGACTAGCAGCCAATGTCGCATTCGCCTGGCCTGCACCACACGACGAGGACGACCAGGAGCGACAGTCGCAAGCTGCGGAGCTCGTACGCGCCGCTGAGCGGCATCATGGTGCGGAAGACTGGGTGCTGGAGTCGGGGCGTGTTGCAGATGAGGAGTTGCGCCAATTTCAGCTCTGGGATGAGTCTGCGGCTCACGTGCTGTCTCGGCAGCGGCGTCGAGAGATTCGCCTTCCACAAGGGCTCTCGGCCACGCAACTCATGCAGTTGCGCGACGATCCGCAAACATTAGCGGAACAGCTGGTGCGTCGGATGCCCCGCAAGCCGTCCGCAACGGCATCGCTCGGAACGGCCTTTCATGACTGGGTGCAGCGCCGGTTCGAGTTGCCGAGCGGATTCGATGAGTTCGAGCGTCAACCGCCCGCACTACAATCGCTCATTGACTCGTTTGAACGCGGCCGATTTGCCAACCGTACTCCGTTGGCGTGCGAGGTGCCCTTCTCGATGGTCGTTGGCGGTTTCCAAATCCGTGGCCGCATGGATGCCGTCTATCGCTGGGAAGGGGAGTTCGACGAGCTCGTCGTCGACTGGAAGACCTTCGACGCCCCCGCCGACGAGCTGCAGCTGGCGGTGTATCGTCGCGCTTGGGCCGAGGCGCGCGGAATCGCACTGGAACGCGTCGGAGCTGCGTTCTACCACGTACGATCCGACCGGTTGGTGTTCGCAAGTGCCCCGCCGGAACTCGTTGACGCAGCCGCTCAGCTGCAACGTTAGGAGCACCATGGACTGGGCACAGCCATCTGCGTTGGATCGCACACCCAACCCAGCGCTTCCTGCTGAAGTGCACGAGGTGAGTGGTGATGGGCGGGTGGCGCTCGAGCCACTGGTAGGGGTGCAGCCAACGGATGCCGACGTGCTGATTGGGGCTGCCGAGGGGGTCCGCTGGTTCGCGCGGTACTCTCCGGAGCCGGCCGGGCCGACGGTGACGTTTCGGGAACTACCCGACGATGTGGTGGCCACCGCGTCGGCGCTCGTGCGCTGGCACACGGAGGCTGTTGCGTGCGAGCGCTGTAACGGGGCGACGCAGCCCTCGGAAGAGGGTCAGCGGCGCCGGTGCACTACGTGTGGGCACCTGATGTTTTTCCGAACGGACCCGGCGGTGATCGTCGCCATCACCGATCCCGACGACCGCATCCTGCTCGCCAGACACGTCAAGTGGCCGAAGGGGAGGGTGTCCGTGATTGCCGGATTCGTGGAGGTGGGAGAGTCTCTGGAGCAGGCCTGCGCACGCGAAGCGAAGGAGGAAGTTTCGCTCAGCCTGCACAGTATTCGCTACTTCGGCAGTCAGCCATGGCCCTTTCCCCGCTCGCTCATGCTTGGGTTCACCGCACGCACCGATCATCCCGAGGCAGTACGTCCCGACGGGCAGGAAATAGCGGAGGCCAGCTTCCTCACCAGGGAGGAGCTGGCCTCACGCATCGCAGAACAGTCGATCACGCTGCCCGGCACGGCATCTATCGGTCGGGCACTGATTGACAGCTGGATGCAGGGCTGACGTCGTGGCGCAGTCAGATAACTACGCCTCGTGCAGCTTCGCCGTTTCGTCGTGGATGTGGCTGGCCACCTCGGCCAGCTTCTCGCGGTGTGCAGCGGCGTGGTGGGCGCAGAACAGTAGCTCGCCACCGCTGCGCAGGAACACGCGGAGGTACGCCTGGGCGCCGCAGCGGTCGCAGCGGTCGAGGGCTGTGAGCGTTGGGTCAGAAAGCGTTTCGGTCATACGACACCTCCGGATGAAGAACCATCGTTACGTCATCAACGATAACGTGCTTTGCAACAGTATCCAGCGGCTCGACAGGCATTTCGCTGCGAGCAAAGTCACAACACCACGGATAGGGTGGTTCGGTGCAGGTTTCTCAGAGAAAACAACAGCATTCGCGCGATTATGAGGCGAAGAACCTTCTTGTCCTCGAGGGGCTCGAAGCTGTCCGTAAGCGTCCGGCCATGTACATCGGTTCGACGGATACCCGCGGCCTCATGCATTGCTTGTGGGAAATCATCGATAACGCCGTCGACGAAGCACTTGCAGGCTACGGTGATCGCGTCCACATCAAACTCGAGCACGACGGATCCATCGTCGTGCATGACACCGCGCGAGGCATTCCCGTCGACACCGAACCGAAGACGGGCCTGAGCGGCGTCGAGGTGGTGTTCACCCGACTGCACGCGGGCGGCAAATTCGGAAACTCGTCGTACAACGCCACGGGCGGCCTGCACGGCGTCGGCGCATCCGTGGTGAATGCGTTGGCATCCAGGCTCGACGTCCAGGTCGATAGGGGAGGCGCAACCTGGGAGATGAGCTTTCAGCGTGGCGTTCCAGGCACCTTCGACGGTGATGGGCCGAGCGCTCCCTTCACGCCGGCCAGCGGCCTTCGCAAGGTTGGGAAGGTTGCCAAATCGAAGACGGGCACGCGGGTGCGGTACTGGCCGGACCGCCAGATTTTCCTCGCAGACGCCGAACTGAACATCGATCATCTTCGCGACCGAGCCCGCCAGACGGCATTCCTTGTGCCGGGGCTGGAGCTCACCGTCGAAGACCACCGGACGGACGAAGTCACCAACGAGAGCTTCCTCTTCGCTGGTGGCATCACCGAGTTCGCTGACTACCTTGCCCCCGACGCAGCCCTCACCGAGGTGCTGCGCCTGCAAGGCCGTGACACATTCACCGAAACCGTGCCGATTCTCGACGAGAACGGCGCCATGACTCCCACCGACGTCGAACGCGATCTTGACGTCGACATCGCCGTGCGGTGGGGCACCGGTTACGACACCAAGCTCAAATCGTTCGTGAACATCATTGCCACGCCCAAGGGTGGCACGCATGTGTCGGGCTTTGAGCGGGGCATCACGCGAGCCTTCACCAAGTCGCTGGACGGCACCCGCATCCTCAAAGCAGGCGAGGAAGTGGTGAAGGACGACTGTTTGGAGGGCCTCACCGCCGTGGTTACGGTGCGTCTGGCAGAGCCTCAGTTCGAGGGCCAGACGAAGGAAGTGCTGGGTACTCCGCCAGTCTCACGACTGGTGGCGAAGATCGTCGAGCAGGAGTTCTCCGAGTTTCTGCAGTCGACGAAGCCCGCAACTCGTACCGTCGCTCGGCAGCTCATGGAAAAGGTGGTCAACGCGTCCAGGACGCGCGTCGCTGCCCGTGCCCACAAGGAAAACCAGCGACGCAAGACGGCGCTGGAGTCGTCGTCGATGCCTCCGAAGCTGAAGGACTGCCGCAGCACCGACGTGGAAGCCACCGAGCTGTTCATCGTCGAGGGTGACTCCGCGCTGGGTACCGCCAACGTCGCGCGCGACTCGGAGTATCAGGCGCTGCTGCCCATCCGTGGCAAGATCCTCAACGTGCAGAAGGCGTCCGTGGGCGACATGCTGAAGAACGCCGAGTGCGCATCGATCATCCAGGTGGTGGGCGCCGGGTCTGGGCGGTCGTTCGACCTCGACAGCATCCGTTACGGCAAGGTCATTTTCATGGCCGACGCCGACTCCGACGGCGCCCATATTCGCACGCTCCTGGCGACGCTGTTCTTCCGGTACATGCGCCCGATGGTGGAGGCTGGCCGGGTGTACTCGGCGGTGCCCCCGCTGCACCGCTTCGAGCTTGTTCGCCCGAAGCGCGGCTACGACAAGTACATCTACACCTACACGGAGCAGGAGTACCAGCGGAAGCTCGCAGAACTCACGAAGAAGGGGCAGGCGTTCAAGGAGCCGCAGCGCTACAAGGGCCTCGGCGAGATGGACGCGTCGCAGCTCAAGGAAACGACGATGGATCCCCGCCATCGCACGCTGCGGCGCATCACCGTCGACGACATGGAAGCAGCCGAACGCGTGTTCGAGATGCTCATGGGCAACGACGTCGCACCCCGCAAGGAGTTCATCGTCGATAACGCCTACACGCTCGACCAGGAGCGCATCGACGCCTGAGGCGCGCGCCTCAGCGCATGACTTGCCCCGCCTGCGCGGTGATGGCCACCGGAATGTCGGGGATGGCGGGCAGCTCGAGCGGCTCGTCGGCGCGCCTCGTCAGCTCGACTACCGCGTTGGAGAGCTTGTTCGACGACTGCGAGATCGACGCCTGCGCCGTGAGCAGTGCGTCGACGACCTCCTGTCGGGCGCCGCGCCCGTACTCGAGGGCCTGGATCATCGACTCTGCCTGATCGTCGAGCGATACCGCCACCTCGAGGATGGTCTCTGGGCGTAGCGTCGGGGTCTGGATGGTCTTTGAGATTTCGCCAGCCGCTCTCCCTGAAGCCTGCGCGTAGGCGGTGAGCACCTCGTTGGCACCATCGGCCACCACCTGCTGCATCTTCGCCGCCTGTTCGGCCTGCATGAGCAAACCCCACTGCGCGATGGTGAGCTTCATCGTCGGAATGGTGAGGTTGACCATAAGCGCCAGCCGCTGGCCGAGTCCGTAGTGCAGTGAGCGGGTGTTGCGCACCTGTGGGCTCGTCGACCATGCGACGAACAACCGCTGCTGGAACTCGTTGATCCGCACCTCCATGGCGGAGACGAACTCGGACAGCCGAGAACGCTGCTCTTCGATCTCGCGATGGTTGGGGTCATCGGGGCTGATCACGGCCTGATCGAGCGCAGCGACGGCCTGATCGCGCACACCCTCCATGACGGCGACGGTGCCGATGAGCTGGCTGATGGCCTCTTCGTTGGCCTTGTAGAGCTCATCGCACAGCACCACATTGCGGCGCATCTCCCGCTGGCGGGTGGTCAGCTCGCCCGCGATCCGGTCGAGCTGCTTCTCAACGGTCTGGGCCTCTTCGAACAGCATCTCGACGATGTCGCGACCGCGCTGAAAGATACCCCGGACCGAATCCATGAACCGGTTGAATGCGTCGCGCACCTGAGGGATCGTCGGATCATACGTCTTGCGGAACGAGCGCATCGAATCGTTGATCTGCTGCATCATGTTGGTCAGCTCGGGGATCTCGACGGGGCCAATCTCCTTGAAGATGCGCGCCACCTGCATGTTGACGCCTTCGAGAGCCTGGTTGCCGAAATCGCTCAACAGCTGGGTATTGTCGAGCATCTTCGGCATGAGCTGCACGGCAGCCTCCTGCGCCTGTTGCTGCTGGGCAGGGCTCAGCATCGTCATGCACGAGAACTCACCGGCTCCCTGACCAGGTAGCCGTGCTTCGTCGGGTGAGACCTCCAGTTCGCGCGACGGGGCCTGCGCGATCTCGTGGGCGGCTTCGGCCAGCATGGTGTCGGCTGTGCCCTTTGCGGGTGCGCTGCCGCCGGTGATCGCAGAGAAGTCGATGGCGAGGGCGTCGGTGGGCTCGGCGTCGGCGTACGGGTTGTCGGTCATGGTGTGCTCCTTCACTGGCAAGCGTTGCGGTCGCGGAGGCAGTCCAGCAGCGCGAGGGTGACTTCCGAATTGGGGGCAGGGACGGTGATGAACTGCTCGGCGAGCGGCAGTGTTTCGAAGACGGACATGTCGTTGTAGGCGGCGTTTACCGACGACCGGAAGCCGTACTTAGTCCATGCGAGCTTCTGGATTTCCTCGTCCTTCATCGCCTCGATGAGGCGTTGGGCATCGCTGTTGATCGCCAGGATCGGATGGTCGGAGTAGACCGTTGGATCCGGGTACAGCATGGTGACGTTCTTCATGAGTCTCTCGGCGTTGCCGCCCACCGTCATCTGCTGGATGTTCTGGCTTTCGTAGCCGGCATAGAGGGGTGCGGAGAATTCGCCGCCTTGTGTGAGCCATTGACGGAATCCGTTGTCCGACGACGTAGCCTGCAGGCCCTGCGCGTCGTAGATCTGGCGCATCGTCGGCAATGCGGCCCGCGCTTCGGCGATCGATGGTGACTGGTACGGATCTGCGGAGGCGAGCATCGTGAGTTCCAACTGCGCCAGTGTGAAGCCCGAGTTGGACTTCACCGGGTCAGTAGAAGACACGTTGATGGGGCCACGGAGCTTGCCAGCATGGAGCTCCTGCCACTGTTTCTTGGGCACGATGTGCTCGTTCAGCAGCGCCTTGAAATCGAGGACGTGGTGTTTGTCTTGCTCGGTGACAAGACCCGCTTTCGTCAGCGCCTCGGTGCCCTGCGGGCCGGCGTAGATGACCTCAGGAGACTGCAGCACAGTCTCTGCTCGGTAGTCGGAGAATTCACCGCCATGCGTGGCCTCGAATACGTTTCGTGCTGAAGCGCTTGATGGCCACAGGCAGTTGAACCCGCGCGACTCAATCTCGTCCTTGCTGAGCAGCACCTGATCGTAGGATCCCATCGAGGTCCACTTGACCGTGATGTTGTACTTCTTGTCGAGGATCTTGACGACGTCGGGGTCTCGCATCAGATCGGACTTCTCCGATCCGCCCACACAGTTGATCGTCACCGGCTGAGGACCGGAATTCTGGTTGACGACCAGCCAGGTTCCGCCTGCCAGCACAGCAATGACAGCGATCAGTCCAATGATGAAGCGACCCTTCATCTACCCCTCCAATTTAGGAATCGCGGGTGGCGCGACGGTATCCAGATTGGCCTGGTACTCCGCCATGTCGCCCTGGGTCAACAATTGCATGGTCTCGATGGTGAACTCGTCGAATCGCAGGATCGCCTGCTTACCCTGCTCGAGCAGGATCGAGGAGTTCTTGTAATAGTCGGGATGTCTCGTGATGTCGATGTACGACTCGACAACCCCCTTGAGGCTCGCCACGTGCCCGTCGAACTTGGACGCCGACGAATACAGCGAGTTGGGCTGGTCCTCCTCGACGCGGGAGAGCATCTCGGGGACGGTACGACTGGCGCGTCTGAGTGCCGACTGGATCTCAGCGTCGGTGATGTCACCAGCCATCGAAGCCGTTTCCGCCATGTCGCGCTTGACCTTCGACGCGAGCGCCTTGGCATCGTCGCGGTAGTTGTCGTCCTCAATCTGGGCCTGGTCCCGGGACAGCATGAATTTCACACCTATCGCACCCATCGCCGCCAACGCGGCGGGAGCAGCGATGCGCAGGAGTACGTCGGAATTGCCCAACAGCAGGAAGAGCGTGAAGTAAATGACGATGGCACTCGCCAGCGCGATGGGGGTTGCGTAACGGCGGATCACTTGTACCCAGCAGCCTCACGCAGAGCCTTGACCAGATCGTCGGAGTCGACGTAGGCGCCACCCGTGGAAGTGGCAAGGGCTTGGAGCTGACGCTCGTCGGCATCACCAAACGCGATTGCGACGATGGGGATCCCCGCCTTGTTCGCAGCGGTGAGCGTGGCCTGGTTCTCGCCATCGGATACGCCATCGCTCATCACGACGATCAACTTCTTGCGGGAGTCGTCCTTGATGTCGTTCACCGCCAGGTCGACGCACTGGTAGAGGTTGGTGCCACCACCCGGAGGGGTGGTGCGGACATCCTGCTCGAGCTGCTTCAGCGCCGACGGGTCGTTACCATCGACGGTGAACGGCCCGGCCTTGATTCCCTCATTGAAGACTGTTACCGACGTTCGATCGTCGGGACCAGTCTGCAGCAGGTTAATCCGAGCACGCTCGACGTCAAAGATTTCGTGCGCCGCATTCTGGACGCCCTCCCAAGGTTCCCCGCTCATAGAGCCGGAACCATCGAGGCAATAGTAGGTGTTCACCGGCTGGCGGTAGCGCGTGTGGTAGCGATCCAGTGCTGCCTCGATGACTGACGACGCTGGGTAGGAGATGCCCTGCTCCTGGATGTCGGTTTGGATGCCCCAGTCGGGATTGAACACGGACGTGTCCGGGTTGTCCAGCGTCAGCCCGATCGAGTCTGCTGGGCGGCGGCCGAGGTCACGGATTTTCTGCAGCGCGTCGTCATCGGTGCGGAGGTACTGCTGCAGCTCGGTGAAGATGGTGCGCTTATCTTCCTTCTTGTCGCCGACGGGAAGGAAGCCGAGCGGCGCGTCGCTGATGGCCAGGGAGCCCTTCGGGTAGACCAGTCTGAACTGATCGTCGCCAGCGCGCTGCTTGTTGTGCTCGATGACGAGTGCCTCGTAGGTGAACAGCGTTTCGCACTCATCGGAGCTCACGCACTCGCTCATCATGGTGCCCGTCGAGGGTGGCGTGCGGTCCATAGCCTGCACAAATCGTTTGATGCCTTGATCGACCGGCTTCGAATCGAGCTGTTCCATAGTGAGGGGTTGGCCAGGCCCGTTGCCAGCGAAATGGTTGAGGAAAGCAAACAGCGTTGTCGCGCCGGAATTGGACTGTGTCGGGTTGGTGGTCCACACCTTCATTTTCTTGCCTTCGACAGCCTCGAGGATCTCTTCGATGTCGACGTCGGTGCGTCCTGCGAACCCCAGCTTCTCCATTGCGGGTTTCTTGCCTGCGAAGACGATCGGAGTGATGAACATAGGCTCCAAGTCGATCAGCTTGCCGTCGCTGTTACCGAGCTGCGCGAACACGCTCGACGCAAACCAATAGGCGTCGTAGTCCTCGGAACCCGATTGCAGCAGCCGAGCCTGATCCACGGAGCCCAGCAACGTCCACTCGCAGTGGTAACCCTTGTTCTTGCACCAGGGGTCGACCACTTGCTCGAGTACGGACTTTTGCTCAGACCCGGCGACGATACGGAGGGTCTTGGACTCGTCCTTTGGCAGGGAGCACCCGCTGCCGAGGAGCAGCGCAAGTACCAGGCCGACAACCGAGATGGCGCGAAGCGCGCGTCGATACATTACACCCACAGTGCATTGATACCGGATGCCGGGGTCGTGATGGTGACGAACGAGTGAACGACAGATGAACGAGGAGCCGCCGGCGACGCCTCGTCCACCCGCCGCACTAGCTAGCGTTCAAGCCCGGCATTAGCGCGATCGAGTAGTTCGGTGAGGCCGGCTCGATCAAGATCAAAGATGTTGAAATCGACGAAGGTGATCGCAGGAATGTCGGGCGCTTGAGCCTGGAACTGCGCGGGCTGCGCTTCGATCACCTTGCGGATCTCGTCGCCGATCACGGGGTTCGCCATCAGCTCTCCGATGGTGGACATGGGTGTCAGCGGCTGGCGGAGATCGTCGCCGGTGAGGGTCACCGTCGCGCTCGCCACGATGTGGCGCGAGCTCGTGCCCACAAGGAGCTTGACGTCGCCGCCTTCAACCCCCCAGCGCTGGAGCGGCGAATGCCAGAATGCGAAGCCACGGCCGCGCAGCGGCAGCTCGACGATACGCGCTTCGCCCGGGTTGAGCTCCACCTTCGCGAAGGCCCGCAGTTGCTTAGGCGGACAAGCCACCGTCGTGGATACCTCGCCCACGTACAGCTGCACCACCTCGGCGCCCCGGACGGGGCCGGTGTTGGTGACGCGCACGAGTAAGCGTCCTTCGGTGGCGCTGCCAGCGCCCTCGACGTGCACGTCCAGCAGCTCTACGTCGAAGCTGGTGTAGCTCAGCCCGAATCCGAATGGGTAGGCCACCGGGTTGTCGTGGTAATCGTGGCCGCGATAGCCCACGAACACGCCCTCGGCGTAGCGGGAATGCCCGAGCTCCCCGGGGAACGACAAGTACGAAGGTGAGTCCTGGAGACGCTCAGGGATCGTCTCGGTGAGTTTGCCCGACGGGCACACGTCACCGAACAGCACATCAACGACGCCTTCCGCCATGGCTTGTCCGCCCAGCCAAGCTTCGAGGATGCTCGGTGCCAGTGCGCGCCAAGCGTTGACCGTCACGACGCTGCCGTTGGCGAGCACCACCACTACCCTGGGGTTCACTGCGGCGACGGCCTCGAGCAGCGTGAGTTGATCGGCGGGCAGATCGAGCGTGCTCCGGTCGTAGCCTTCCGACTCGGCGGACGGCGTTAAGCCGAGGAACAGCACGGCCACGTCGGCGCCTTCCGCGACGGCGACGGCCTCGGCGACGAGGGCTTCGTCGGGCTGTTGATCGATACGGTAGCCGGGTGCGAACACCGCGGGAATGCGACGTGCCTCGAGGGTATCGAGGATGTTCGAGACCTGTCGTGGGGTCACCTGGGCCGCTCCGGCACCTTGGTAACGCGGGGTGCGCGCAAACTCTCCGATGATGGCGAGGTTCTGCCCTGCCCGCAGGGGGAGCAAGGGGGAACCGTCGTGCATAGGCTCGTTACGCAACAGCACGCAGCCAGCTGCCGCGGCGCGCCGCCCCAGGTGGTGGTGGGCGTCGAAATCCACGGGCTGCGTCGCATCAGTATGCGCGACTGCCGCGATGAGTTCCAGCATGCGTCGGGCCGACTCATCGACGACCGACGCGTCCAGCTCACCCCGTTCGACCGCGTCGAACACTTCCTGTTCGGTGTGGCCACCGCTGTAGGGCATCTCTAAGTCGAGCCCCGCGCGCAGCGTGGCGACGCGATCGAAGACGGCACCCCAGTCGGAGACCACGACACCGTCGAATCCCCACTCGCCGCGCAGCACGTCAGTGAGGAGTTCACGGCTCTCGCCCGTGTAGGTGCCGTTGACGCGGTTGTAAGAGCTCATCACGCACCGCGGATGGCCGCCCGCGATGGCTTCCTCGAAGGACGCGAGATAGATTTCCCGCAGCGCGCGATCATCCACGTCGGCGCTGATGCGAAGCCGGTCTGTTTCCTGGTTGTTGGCAGCGAAGTGCTTGAGGCAGGCAGCAACGCCACGCGACTGGATGCCTCGAATCATCGCAGCAGCGATGCGCCCCGAGAGCAGCGGGTCTTCGGAGTAGTACTCGAAGTTGCGTCCACACCGGGGGTCACGTTTGATGTTTGCCCCCGGGCCGAGCACCACGCTCACCTCCTCATGCGCAGCTTCGGCACCCAACGCCGCTCCCACTTCCTCGACGAGCTCTTCGTCCCATGTCGACGCGAGCGATGCGGGGGTGGGGAAGCACGTGGCGGGGCGTGCGGCATTGAGGCCGAGATGGTCTGTGGCGTCAGCCTGTTTCCGCAAGCCGTGCGGGCCATCGGTGAGCATGATGGCGTCGACGCCGGCGCCGGGGAAGGCCTTGGTATGCCAGTAGTCCGCACCGGTCAGGAGGGCCACCTTCTCCGCGAGGGTGAGGGTGGCGAGGGCCTCGTCTGTGGTCATGCAATCAGCCCTTCACTGCGCCGGCGGCGAGTCCTGCCTGCCAGTACCGCTGCAGCGTCAGGAACAAGATGATGAGCGGCACGACGCCGAGCAGTGCACCCAGCATCACTGCGCCCTTGTCGGGTGCGAAGTAGCTCATCATGCCGTAGAGGCCCAGGGTGACCGGCTTCAGCTCAGGCTTGGAGATCATCATCAACGGCAACATGAAGTTGTTCCACGTGTTCACGAAGATGAACAGGAAGATCGTCACCATGGCAGGTGCCAGGAGGCGCAGAACGATCGTGAAGAAGATGCGGAACTCGCTCAAACCGTCGAGGCGCGCGGCCTCGAGGAGCTCGTCGGGAACGGAAGCTTCCGCATACACCATACCGAGGAACACGCCGAACGGGAGCACAGAGCAGGGGATGATGATCGCCCACACGGTGTCGGTGAGCCCCAAGCCGTGGAAGACGGTGTACATCGGGATCGTGAGGATCGAGACGGGGATGAGCAGCCCGGCGGAGATGGTGCCCATCATGATGCGACGGCCGGGGTAGCGGAACTTCGTCACCGAGTAGCCCGCCATGACGGAGATAAGGCAGCCCAGCGTAGCCGCCGACAGGGAATAGAAGATGGAGTTTCCGACCCACCGCCAGAACATGCCGCCGGTCCACGACAGGAGGCTCTCGTAGTTGCGGGCCAAGTTGAAGTCGGCGAACCAGAAGCCGAACGACGTCGCCAAATCGTTGTTGGTCTTGGTGGCGGCCATCACGAGCCAGACCACGGGCAGAAGGAAGTACAGGGCCGCGAAAACGAGGATGATCCAGGTGATCGTCTTGGCGCTCGGCGTCGGACGCAGCGCAGGGGGAATGTCGTGGCGCTTCGAGGTGCGCTTAGGCATGGTTGAGGTAGTCACTTCGTCACCTTCCGTTGCACGCTCCAGTAGACGAAGGCCATCACGCCCGCTACCGCTGCCATCATCACGGAGAGCGCAGAGGCATGGCCGTTACCCGACGGGGAAAGGCCACCCGTCATAGTGTTGTAGGCCATCATCATGGGTGTATACGCCTTGCCCATCCACGGGTTCACCGTTTCCATGACGACGGGTTCATTGAACAGCTGGACCGTGCCGATGATCGACATGAGCACCGAGAGCAGAATGGCGTTGCCCATGATCGGAATCTTGATCCGCGTGGCGATCTGCCATTCCTTGGCGCCGTCGATGCGGGCTGCCTCGTAGAGCTCGTGGGGGATGGCTTGTAGCGCCGCCAGGAAGATCAGCATGTTGTAGCCGGTGTACGTCCACGTCGTCATGTTGGCCATAGACGCCAAGATGACGTCAGGCGCCATGAAATTCACCCACGACGGCAGGTAGCGCATGATCGGGGAAAGCTCCGGCGTGTAGAGATAGAGCCAGAGCATTGCTGCCACGATGCCTGGAATCGCGAAGGGCAGGAAGTACGAGATGCGAAAGAAGCCGGGGCGACGGATCACAATCGAGTCGAGTAGCAGTGCGAGGAGCATCGCGCCGAGGGTCATCACCGGAATCTGGAAGAGCGCATAGGCACCCACCCGAGCGATTCCCGTCCAGAACGCCTCGTTCGTCGCGGCCCACTGCAGATTGGCCAACCCAACGAACTTCTCAGTCATCTCGCCGCCGCCGAAGAGCCCGCCACCAGTGGACTCCATGCGATACAGCGACGACCGGATCGCCGTGATCATAGGAATCAGCAGCACGAACGCGAACAAGATTGCAAACGGGGCCATGAAACCCCAGCCCGCGATGATTTCGGAGCGGCGAATTCTGCTCATACGACGACGTTGGCGCCGTGGCTGCGTTACGGAGTTGGAACTCATAGGGATGTCCTCAATGAGGGGTTGGGCGCGAGGCGGGTGTCTGCCTCACGCCCAACCGAAGGGGGAATTAGCCTTCCTTGACAGGCAGGCCAAGGTTCTTCAGAGTGTCCACGCCCGTCTTCTGGGCGGTGTCGAAGATGTCCGTCATCTTCTTCGTACCAGCACCCACCTCGTCGGCGACCTGGTTCATGGTGGACAGTGTGGAGAAGCCGGGGGCGTAACCGAAGTCGATTGCGAGGTTCTCCGATGCGGTCTTCATTTCAGCCAGCACATCCTGGCCGCCGAACTGCTTCTTCATCTTCTCCGGGGTCTCCACGGTATTGGTGCTCGCGGACACGATCCCCTGAGTAGCCAGATCATCGGTCTGGGTGTTGAACCAGTCAATGAACTCCATAGCCTCGGCCGGGTACTTGCAGTCCTTCATGACGCTGAGTCCGGAGCCGCCGTCGGGGCCGGTGACGTTGCCTGCGCCAAAGTCCATCAGCTGTGCGACGCGCCACTTGCCTTCATGCTCAGTGCCGTCGAGGGGGTCAAGGATGAAGCCGGCCTCCCATGCTGCACCGATGTGGCCGATGAGCTGGCCGTCTACGAGGGCCTTAGTGAAGCCATCGCCCCAGCGCTGAGTGACCAGCGTGGTCTTGTCGTCGAGCATCTTCTGCCAGAAATCAGCGACAGCCTTGGAGCCATCTCCGTTCGCCGAGACTACCCACTGGTCGTTGTCTGCCGAGAACCACGAGTCACCGGCCGCCGCGGACTGTGCGGAGAGCCAGTTCTGGGCTTCATCAGGAGTGAAGGCAGAGATGTACTTGCCCTTCTCCTTCGCCTTGGCGGCAGCTTCCTGGAAGCCTGCAAGGTCGGTGGGAACGTCGATGCCGAGTTCCTTGAAGGCGTCTTCGTTGTAGAAGTACACCAGCGGGCCGACGTCCTGGGGCAGGCCAGTCATGGTGCCGCCCACGCTCATGAGATTGTATGCGCCCTCGGTGTAGTTGCCCTTGTATTTTTCGGCTTCCTGGGTGACATCGGCCAACATGCCCTTCACATAGAGCTCCGGCACCTCGGCATAGCCCGTGAACGCGATGCAGGGGGCGTTGCCGGCCTTGAAGTCGGACTCGAGGCGCACGATCATCTCGGCTGCCTTGCTGTCGAACTTGGTGGATTTCACCTGGATGTCGGGGTGTTCCTTGTTCCACTTCTCCACGATCTCCGACACCGGTGTCATGCCCTCACCATCGGGAAGGCGGTGCATGAAATCGAGTTCGATCTTCTCCCCTGGCTTCTTAGGCTGCGCGGCTGAGGCGCTGCCGTTCTCGCCAGGCTTGGTGCCTTCGCTACCTCCGTCACCGCCGCATGCGGTGAGGCTCAACGCCAGCGCAGTGGCCACTGTGCAGCCAACCACCCAGGGGCTTCGATGTTTCATACTCATGAAGGGATCTCCTCTTTGAGAGTGCAGTTGCTCCTGATTGAAAGCAATAAGTACTGTACCTGAACATTTTGACCTGCTGGGAGGCAGGCCCGGCATGTTCCCGAAACGTTATGGAAGGGCGATGGATGTCGTCGCGCCGGTGGTTGAGTAGCCCGCGGAGCGGGCGTATCGAAACCACCAGAACGTCTTCAGTGTCAGAAGTTTGCTCGAACACGAACCAACATCTGACACTGAAACATCTCCGTACGCCTCCGTAGCCCGCGCAGGATGATTTCGACTCGCGGGCTGGGCCCGCGGCTCAATCATCTGAGGTGCCTTCGGGCTACTCGATGGTCGAAAACAAGGGCCCGATGGTTGAGTAGCGAGCGAAGCTCGCGTATCGAAACCCAGCGAGTACTACAGGAGCTGCTCGAGGAGGCCGTTGTCGACGTCGTACATGAAACCGCCCACCTCGACATGATCCTTGAGCAACGGATGGTTGCGCAAGGTGGCCACGTCGGCCTTCAGGCGCGTGAGCTGGTCGGGGCTTGCGCCGAAGCTGACCCACGTGGTGTCGAGTCCGCTGCGCTGCGTGATGAGTTCGCGGATGTTGGCGTCGGTGCCGGAGGCCATGGCGCACTTCGTGTGCGGCATGACGAGGATGCGCTCGACGCCCAGCAGGTGCACACCCAGGATGCAGCCCTGCAGCATGGTCTCGCTCAGAATCCCGCCAGGGGAGCGCAGGATCTTGGCATCGCCGTGTGTGAGCCCGATCACGTCGAGCGGGTCGATACGCGAGTCCATGCAGGTGAGCATGAGCACACCCGCCCTTGCTATGCCATCGAAATCAGCGTGGGGGAACGACTCGGCGTAGCGACGGTTGGCTTCCATCAGGTCATCAAAACTCACCTGATGGAGGCTACTCCTTTTCGGTCTGGGTGGACAGGCGTCCCGCAATTTCGACGACGGGTTGAGCAAGCGGCGTGCCTGAGCCGTCGCGTCGGGCATGGCCTTCCGGCAATTCGACGGGGCTGCCCGACGCTGCAGTTGCCATCATCGGGGCTGTGCCGATGCCAGCTGCGATCAACGCGTCCTCGCCCTTCAAGAAGCGGTGACAACGCACGCCACCGGTACCGCGGCCCTTCGTTGGGTACTCGGCGAGCGGCGTGATTTTTGCGGAGCCCGCCTCAGTACCCGGCAGCGAGCCCGACGAGCCCGAGACGGTCACCACTTCGTCGACGTCTGGGTCGGCCAACCCAAACCAGATCACCGACGCACCCCTACCCAACTTGATTCCCGCGACGCCGCCGCCGGTGCGTCCCTGTGGGCGCACCAGGTCGGCCTTGAAATGGAGGAGCTGGGCGTCGGAGGTGATGAACGCCAGGTTGCAGTGTTCGTCGACGAGCTCCTGCGCGCCAACTACCTCGTCGCCGTCCGCGAGCCGGATCACCTCCCACGAATCCCTCGCGAGGTAGTCGGGGCGCACCCGCTTCACCACGCCGTCGCGAGTGCCGAGTGCGATGCCGGGCGAGTCGTCTGCCAGCGACACCACGCCCAAGATGCGCTCGCCCTTGTCGAGCTGCCACAGCTCGCCGACGGGGGAGCCGCCCTGCAGGTTGGGGGCCTGCGTCGAGACGGGGACGGTGGGGAGTTCGATCGCCTCCGCACGGATGCATCGCCCGGTGTTCGTAATCACGCCGAACTGGCCCTTGGCCGTGGTGACGCATGATGAGACGATCACGTCGTGCGCCGCACGCCCCGTCGCGCTCGGCAAATCGACGGCATCAACGCGGGCAATCAGCCCGGAACCGCTCAGCAGGACGCGGCAGGGCACGTTTTCAATCTCGAGCGGGGTGGCAGCCGTCGACGACGTGCCCGCCCCGGCCAACAGCACCGTACGCCGCGGAGTGCCGTACTCCTTGGCGATCTCATCGAGCTCACCCAGGAGCACCCGGTCGCGCTCCTTCGGATCGTCCAGAATGGCTTGCAGCTGCGTGATCTTGGCCCGCAGATCCTTCGCTTCCTTCTCGAGTTCGAGCGTCGAGAACTTAGTGAGGCGGCGCAGCTGCATCTCGAGGATGTAGTTCGCCTGCGGCTCCGTCAGCTCGAAGGCGCCCATGAGACGCTCGCGGGCCTCAGCGACATCGTCGGAACTGCGGATGATGGCGATCACATCGTCGATGTCGAGGATGGCGATCATGAGCCCCTCGACCAGGTGCAGGCGGTCTTCCGCCTTGCCAAGCCGGTATGCCGTGCGGCGATCGATCACCTGGCGCCGATGCTCGAGGTACACCTCGAGCATCTCTTTCAGCGTCATCGTGCGCGGCTGACCGTCCACGAGCGCGACGCTGTTGATGGCGAAAGTATCTTGCAGCTTGGTCTGCCTGTAGAGCTGTTCGAGCAGGCCCTCAGGGTTGATGCCGTTCTTGACCTCGATCACCAGGCGAGTGCCACGCTCCAAGTCGCTCAGATCCTTGACGTCATGGATGCCGGTGAGCTTCTTGGCACTGACAGCTTTCTTAATCTGCTCGATGATGCGCTCGGGGCCCACCATGTACGGCAGTTCCGTAACGACGATGCCCTGGCGCCGCGGGCCCACCTTCTCAATGCGGGTGGTGGCGCGCACCTTCACGCTGCCGCGACCGGTGGCATAGGCGTCGCGAACTCCGTCGAGGCCGACGATCTTGCCGCCGGCGGGGAAGTCCGGGCCAGGGATATGTTGCATGAGCTCGTCGAGGGACACTTCCGGGTCGCGCACGAGCTGACGAATCGCGCCGACCACTTCGACGAGGTTGTGGGGGGCAATGTTGGTAGCCATGCCGACAGCGATACCCGACGCGCCATTGACCAGCAGATTCGGGATGGCCGACGGCAGCACCTCCGGCTCGGACTCTTTGCCGTCGTAGTTGGGACGAAAATCGACGGTGGACTCGTCGATGCTCTGCGTCATCGCGAGCGCCGGTGGGTCCATGCGGCATTCGGTGTACCGCATGGCGGCGGGGCCAGCATCGAGCGACCCGAAGTTACCGTGACCGTCGACGAGTGGAAGCCGCATCGTCCACGGCTGCGCCAGGCGAACGAGCGCATCGTAGATGGCGCCGTCACCGTGGGGGTGCAGCGATCCCATCACTTGCCCGACGACGCGGGCGCATTTCACGTGCCCCTTGTCGGGGGTGATGCCCATCTCTCCCATGGAGAACAGAATGCGGCGCTGCACCGGCTTCAACCCGTCGCGGGCGTCGGGCAGAGCGCGGGAGTAAATCACCGAATACGCGTACTCGAGGAAGCTCGCTTCCATCTCGGCGGTGACGTCGATATCGACGATTTGTTCCTCGTCGAGGATGTCGTCGTCAGCCTTCGCCACGGTGGCCTCCTAGAAGTCGATGATGTCCAACTGCCTCAGCTTATCCGCGAGACCGTCACCGTCGGGGGCACGAAACTCCGGGGCGGTGTGTTGATTCCAACGTGTTTCGGGGCCTTCGAGGCGGATGCCGTGTGCCAACACGGCCTCGCCGGGCGCGAGCTCACGGATTGCGCGAGCCAGAACGTGGGCCGGTTGCAGTTCGGCAAACTCGCCGTACAAGTCTGGATCGTGCTGTCCGTCGTCGCCTACGAGCAGCCAGCGAACATTGGGCAGATCGCGGGCAAGCTCTCGCAGGGCAGAGCGCTTGTGGTCCGTGCCGCTGCGGAACCATCCCGTGTTCGTCGGCCCCCAGTCGGTGAGCAGCATTGGGCCGACGGGCAGCCCATGGCGTTGTTGAAAGCGGCGAATCATGGGGAACGTGTTGAATGCGCCGGTCGACACATAAATGATGGGCGAGCCCGGGTGCGCGGCAAGCAGCTGTTGGTACCAGCGAGCCATGCCAGGCACCGCCTGCCGGGCCTGTTCCGTCAAGACGAACGAGTTCCAGGCGGCGAGCATGAGGCGGGGAAGCCACGTCGAGATGATCGTGTCGTCGATGTCCGAGACGATCCCGAACGTCACGTCATCGCCCACGATGTGTACCTGCGTGAGTGCGGAGGCGCCGTCGGAGCCCTCGATGGTGACAGTATGCCAGCCGGGTTCGAGCCCGGGATTGTCGATGCGCACGTCGATGTAGCCGCCGCGATCGGCGTACACGGGGATAGCCACATCGCCGACGTGGATCGTGGCGCGAGCGTCCACCTTGCTCAGCGCGATGAAGTTGCGCCAGCCTCGGCGGTACAGCACAGCGTTGGCGGCTTGGACGATGCCGAGATCTTTCGGGGGGACCAGCACGATGCGTGCCAACACTCGGATCATGCTGCTCGAGCCGTATCCCAAATAGGGGCGGATTGCCTCTTGCCACCCGCGCCTTCGCATGACGGAGTTGAGCATCTTGTTGAGGCGGTCTTCCAACCGGGCGCCGATGAAGGGGCGGTTACGCATGCGTCCAACCTACTGCCTGGCGCACGCTGGCGTCGAAGGTGCCTATGATGGGGCGGTGAGTTTCAGCCCCGATCCCATCGCAACACTGCCAGACCGTCTCCTCGTGGAGGTGGCCGATTGCGGCTTCTACCCAACCATTATTTGCCGGGCTATTGCCGGGGCGGTGGGTGAACGTCGGGTCGCTGCGCACCTGGTGCATCATGAGGCGACGTTCGCGGGCAGCGAGGCTCACCGCCACTTGACGGTCTTGGTGCTGGTAGATGGAGCCTTCATCATCTGCCATGCCGATGAGGGTGAGTTTGGGCGAGCCATCGTCTCGACCGAAGTGGTGAAACTCTCTGCCATCGACTCCGTCATTTGCACCCAATCCGTCGCAGACCCGGCCTCCCCGCGCCCCGACCTGGCGGAAGCCTGGCTCACCGTCATTTGGGGAGCCACCCGGCGCATCGACGTCGGGCCTGCCGCCTGCGATAACCCGACGTGCGAAGCCGACCACGGCTACACCGGCGTAGACGCCGCCGACGACTACGTGGTACGCATGAGCCGAGACGCAGACGGGGTTGCGAGCATGCAGAAACTCGTCGAATTCGGAAGTCTGCTACAGGCGGCAGTGCGGTGACCGACGAGTTCGTGCTGCCCCGCTACGACGCTGGCGCGCTGTGCAACGTGCTACCGAGCGTCGCCGCTCGCCTGAAGGGCGAGACCCCGATCATTGGCGTGCCACGCGCGAGCAAGTACGTCATCGTGATGGTTGACGGGCTCGGTCTCGACGTGATGCATCAATGGGGCGACCACGCGGAGCGCCTGCTGTCGCTCGACGAGCAGGTGCTCACATGCTCCGTGCCGTCCACGACGGCTTGTTCGCTCACGAGCCTCGGCACCGGGCGCCCTCCCGGCAGGCACGGCGTCGTCGGATATACCTTCTACGACCCGCAGGTCATGGCGGTGGTGAACGCGCTCACCTGGGAACACGGGCAAGCAGATGTAGAGCTCTTCCGGCAGGAACCCACGATCTTTCAACAGCTCGCCGAGAACGGCACAGCCAGCGCAGCAGTGACGCTCGGACGCTTCGACGGCAGCGCGCTCACCCAGCTGGCCTTCGGTGGCACGGCGCTGCACCCCAGGCCGGAGGACGAATCCGACGTGGATGGCACCGTCGCGCTCGTGGAACTGGCGCTGGCCACCCACGACGTCGTGTACTGCTACCAGCGTCTACTCGACCACGCCGGACACACCTCGGGGCCAGGATCATGGCAGTGGCTGCAGGAGCTCGAGACCGTCGACGATCTCGTCGCGGGCATCGTGACCCTGGCCAGCGACGACGTGTGCGTGCTTGTGACTGGCGACCACGGCATGATCACCGTCCCGCCGCACCGCAGAGTCGTCGCTGAGCAGGAGCCGTGCCTGGAAGGCTTTCATACGATCGCCGGCGAAGGGCGCTTCCGCCAGCTCTATACCGACGAGCCCCAACGCTTGGCGGACGCCTGGCAGGAATTCCTGGGGAAGCGGGCGCACGTGGTGCTGCGTGAGGAAGCCATCGCTTCTGGATGGTTCGGTTCTCACGTCACTCCCACCACTCGCGAACGCATTGGTGACGTCCTCGTCGCCATGCGAGACGATTGGGCCGTGATGAGTACCCGATTCCCCGACGAGTTCAGCTTGGTCGGTATGCATGGCTCACTCACGCACGCCGAAATGGTGGTGCCGCTGTTGTCACGAGGAGGAACACGATGAAGCCCCTGCGAATTGCCCTGCTCCTCGACGACTTCTTCCCAGCGTCGGGCGGCATCGCACGCTCGGTGCAAACCCAGATCGAGGCCCTCACCGAACTGGGCCACGACGTCACGTTGTTGGCCCCTGCCAAGTACTTGAGTGTTCCTGAGCAATGCCGCACGATCGCGTGCAAGTCGCACCATATCGACGGGCTTCCCGCGCATCTGAACGTGCTGCACTCGTCTCGCTGGGCAGCACGCAAGATCCGGCAGCAATTCGACGTCGTGCATTCCCAAACCGAACGCGGAGCCGTGGTGCTTGGCGCCCGGATCGCCCGTAATCAGGGCGTGCCTCACGTGCACACCTTCCACGCCAACATCGCAGGCACGCACGCCACGCTGCCGTTCTCCGCGATGTGGGGATCATTGAGCTACGAGTTTCTAGTGACGCGAGTGCTGGCCATGGCGTCGGGGCGCTCGCCGAGGTTCTACCCGTCGCTGCCACCGGCCACCCCGGAACCCGACAACAACAACTACTTCTCGCGGCTGGACTGGCGCTCGCTCGGCTGGATTGCCGCGCACGTCGACGAGGTGACGAGCCCCGCCGCATACATGCTCGCCAACATTGAGAACGCCGTCGGGCAGCCCATTGGCGGAGTGCAGATTCCGAACGCCTGTCGTAAAGCCACGATCAAACCCGTGCCGGCCGCTCAGACGGACCGCGGTGACGTGAGCGTGCGGTTCTTGAGCGTCGGACGACTGTCCCGAGAGAAGCGCCTCGACGTGCTGGTGAAAGCGTTCAATCACGCGCGCATCCCCGGGGCCGAACTCGTGTTCGTGGGCGACGGCGACCAGCGCAAACGTCTTGAACGTCTGGCCGGGCCGGGCGTGAGCTTCCGTGGACAGCTGAACAGCCGAGCCGACATCGCCAAGGAGTATGCCGAAGCCGACGCGCTTGTACTCGCCTCATATCGCTTCGACGTGCAGGCCATGGTGTTGCTCGAAGCCGGGCTCGCGGGCCTGCCCGTGCTGTATTGCGACGATCGGCTGACCATTGGTGTGAGCCCCGAGTCGAGCCTGCTGGTACGCCCCGACGCGGTCTCGCTCGCTGAGGGGATGCGCCGCCTGGCAGAACCGGACACCCGCTCGGCGCTGCGCGCGAACGTTGCCCGCGTGGTGGAAGGCCTCACGCCAGAGTCGATGGCGCAACGCTATGTCGAGGTGTATCGCACGGCAATTGAACGAGGGAGGCGCGGTGGCTGAGCTCGTGTTCCACACCGGTCCGATGGATTGCGGCAAGTCGACGCTCGCGCTGCAGATGCATTTCACACAGTCGCAGCACGGCCGCCAGGGCAGGCTCTTCACCCGGCAAGACCGCTCCGGCAGACCTGCAGTAACCTCGAGGCTTGGGCTGTCGTTGGAGGCACTCGAGGTGGACGACGAGTTCAACTTTTGGGCGTTCGTGATCCGGGAGCTCACGCACGCCAAACGGGTCGACTACCTCATCTGTGACGAGGCCCAGTTCTACACGGCTGAGCAGATCGATGAGCTCGCGCGCATCGTCGACGAATTGCAGATTGATGTGTACGCGTTCGGCATTCTGGCGGATTTCCGCACTCGGCTATTTCCCGGATCACAGCGCTTGGTTGAGCTCGCTGACCGGATGGAGACGCTGCCACTGGGGCCCCTGTGCTGGTGTGGTAACAAGGGCACCCACAATGCCCGCACCGTCGACGGAAAGATGGTGACGGAAGGCTCGCAGGTCGAGGTCGGCGATACCGCAGACGGGGGAGAGCAGACAATTCGATACGAGGTGCTGTGCAGGCTGCACCACCGTCGCAAGGTGACGAAAGCGATGGCGCAAGCCACGCTGTCTCCCGACCCGCTGCCGTTCGACAACGACGCCTGGACGTAATGTCCCGGCGGCGCTAGCTCCGCGGACCGCCAAACATGATCTCATCCCAACTGGGCACATGGGCGCGCCCACGGCGCTTGCGAGGCTTCTTTTCCTTGGGCTTCGGAGCGTCGCCTTCCGGCTCATCTACCAGCGAATCTTGCACGGGCTCCGCGACGCTCGGCTGGGTATCAGCCGGTCGCTCAGTTGACGACTGCTCCGGGGCGGATTCGGGCTCCGCATCTTCAACACGAGGCTCCTGCTCGGTAGGAACGGCCGCCTCGACGTCGGTTGCCTCCTGCTGCTCGTCTGCAGCGTCGAGCTCGCTCAATCCGGTGTAGATGCGCACTGAATCTTCGGAGATGCCGCTCAGCATGTCGTAGAGCTCATCGAGTGAGGACGTGTCTTCATGGCCATCGTGCATCGCATCAGCAACCGGGACGTCGTCGCCAGGGGATGCGGGTGCCTGCTGCTCTTCCTCACGGGTGGCGCGAAGCAGGGCCAGCTCGTCGTTGAAATCGACGGTGTTCTCGTCTTGTCCGGCGGCGTCAGGCAGCTGTTCGCCGATCATCCAACGCGCATCGGCATTGTCCGCGACGCTGAAGCGGCGCTTGTGGTCGAAGAGGAACTCCGCGGTGCGGGTGCCAGCGTCGTCGCCGAGAATGCCGACGACCCGCCAGCGCAGATCTTCCTGGCGCCATGCATCCCACACGATGGCGTCAGCATCGAGTCCTCGCTGCTGGAGGCGTTCACTCACCAGCTCGCCTAGGCGGCGATGGGATTGCTCTCCACGGCGGCGAATGGTGGATTTCAAGGCGTTGGTGACCATGAACTCGCGTTCGGCGAGAACAGGGCCTGCAAATCCCTCGATATCGGAGACATCAACCCCGGCATCGCGCGCGACGTCGCCGACGGATTCTCCACCGCGAATGCGGGCCTGGATCTCGCGGGGGGACAGTGCACTGTTCATCGTTGGATTCCTCGGGGGTCGAACCTTTCCGGGCCAATCTACCAGCGAATGTGTAGATCGCCGGGACCGTCTTCGTACGCCTTGGCGAGGTGTGGTATCAATATGCGCGAACTATTACAACGGTAAGGACTGCAATGGCAACGGATTACGATGCTCCTCGCAAGACGGATGAGGAGATGCAAGAAGACTCCCTCGAGGAGTTGAAGTCTCGTCGCAACGACCAGAACTCCGGCAAAGTCGACGAAGATGAGGTTGAGGCGGCCGAGTCGTTCGAGCTGCCCGGCGCGGACCTTTCGCACGAGGAACTGACGGTTCGGGTGTTGCCTCGTCAGCAGGATGAGTTCACCTGCGCATCCTGCTATCTCGTGAAATCGCGCAGCCAGCTGGCAGAAACACGGGGCGAAGAACAGTTCTGCGTCGACTGTGACTGAGTGAAATCAGTCACAGCCGACGCAGATCGGCACCCAGGGTGTTGAGGCCCTTACTTCTTCTTTTTGTTCTTGTTCTTTACTGCGGCGTCGAGCAGGTTACGTCGATTGCCAGGGGCGCCGTGGCCAGTGTTTGACCACCAGCGGCGCTGCACGAAGCGGTTCATCATGATCTGTGTCACGCCGACGCCGACGCCGCTCGCAGCAGCCCAGACAATTGCCTGAAACCCAGGAGTCTCGGGGTCGTTCGGGTCCGGCGGCTCTTCGCCAGTGGACGCCTGCCACGCCATCGTGATCAGTTTCTGGGCAATAAATGTGGCGAGCGCGCCAAGAATGCCCGAGTAGACATTCCAAATTACCTTTTCGGTCAGCTTCATGGTGGTCCTCCTGTGATCCATTATTACCGACTCAGGGTAGATTTGCCGACGTGACCTACCAAGAACGTCTCCGTGCCCCCTGGCTGTGGTGGCTCCTCGGCGTGGGCCTCGTCGCATCCGTCATCCTGGCGGTATTCGTCTTTGTTGAACTCTGGCTGGTCATCACGCTTGCAGTGCTGTCGACGCTTGTGGTGGTGCTTGGGATTCTCGGTTTCTCGCTGGATATCAAGGTCGACGAGCGCGGTCTGGCCGTAGGGCGTCACCTTCTTGAGGCGCCGTACATCGCTGGAGCTGAGGTCGTCGACGGGGATGTGCGCGCTGACACTGACGAGCGCAGCTTCATGCTGACTAGGCCGTATGTGCGGCAGAAGGTGCGAGTGTTGATTGATGACCCGGCAGATCCGCACCCAGCGTGGCTCATCTCCACCCGTCGCCCCGCCGAGCTCGTCTCCGCGGTCGAGGCTGTGAAGGAGCTCTAATGGACATTCCTGTTGTTGGCCCAGCCCCCACGTACGCCCATCCTGGCGATGCAGGCGCAGACTTGCGAGCCAACGAGGATGCGCGCCTGGCCCCAGGCGAGCGGCGGCTGGTTGGCACCGGTGTACAGATCGCGCTGTCGGAAGGCACTGTCGGCATGGTAACGCCTCGCTCGGGCTTGGCTGCCAAGGTGGGGCTCAGTATCGTGAACGCTCCGGGCATCATTGACGCGGGATACCGGGGGGAGATTAAGGTATGCCTGGTGAACCTGGATCGTCACGACGACATCCAGATCAGACGGGGTGAGCGCATCGCACAACTGGTGATTGTCCCGTTTGTGACGGCCAATTTCGTCGAAGTGCACGAACTGGATGCCACTGAGCGCGGAGCCGGTGGCTATGGTTCTAGTGGTGGAAGCCAACTGTTGAGTGGAGCGTAAGTGATTTTTGGACGCAAGAAGCGCCAGAGTGCCCAGAAGGCCGAGGAGCGCGTCGTCGATGTCGAGGAAGAACTTCCCGCAGACGACGACGCGCACACCCAGCCCGAAGCTACAGATGATGAGGCCAAGGCCCGCCAGGCCATGGAGAAGCACGAAGCGCAGTGGCTCGCGTGGGACGACGAGTTCGACCGCGAGGACGGCCCCTTCGACATCGACGAGGTGGATCTCCACGCGGACGACGTCAAGCGCCTCGACCTGGGTTGCATCGTTGTGACCCCATTCCCCGGGATGAAGATGCAAATCTCGGTCAACAATCAGCAGGTGCCGCAGGCCATCATCGTGCAAGATGAGCATTCCGCCATCGAGGTTGCCCTATTCGGCGCACCCCTGCGCAGCGCCTACGTGCCAGAGATTCGTCGGGAGCTCATCGCGGCTGCCAGCCAACAGCAAGGCACCCGTATCTCCATGTCGAAGGGTCCGTTCGGCACTGAAATCAGGCGCGCGGTACCCGTTGAAACTCAGGACGGCCGGAAAGGCGTGCAGATCACGCGCACCTGGCTTGCGGAGGGTCCGTCGTGGGTACTTCGCGGCGTCGTATTTGGTCAGGCGGCCACCGAGCCGGAGAACGAGGACGCCACCATTACCTTGGAAGAGTTCTTTGCCAACCTCGTCGTGCGCCGTGGGGAACAACCCATCGCTCCTGGCACGGTGATTCCGTTCACGCTTCCGGAAATTGCCGACGCTGACGAAGCTCAGTCTAAGGAGTAGCCGTGCCGAACTCGCTTGGGACTCGGCTGAAACGCTGGTTCTTGGCGGAACCTGAACGCACTCCACGTCGCGATGCGTCGGAGTGCACCCGCATTGCCGACTGCCGACCACGCGAACGCGTAGAGATCGGCGGCACTATCACCCAGCACGGCGTCAATCTCGAGTACGGCTGGTTTGAAGCCGAGCTTACGGATCCGACGGGCAGCGCCCTGCTGATCTGGATGGGGCGGCAGCGCGTCGATTGCCTACACGACGGGGCAGTGGTGACCGCGCGCGGACGCCTAGCGACGCTCGACGACCAGTTGGTGCTCTACAACCCCGAGTTCTCCGTGCTGCCAGATGGCGTCTGAACGTCGAGCGTGATGCTCGGCTCCTCGGCGGCAAACTGTTCCTCGAGATCGGTTTCTGCGTGCTCGGGGGTGAGAAAGAAGAGCTTGTCACCCAGCTGTAGGCGTTCGTCGATCTTCGGTGGCTGCGCCTTGGATTTGCGCACCAGCGCAACGACGGCAACCTCCTCGGGGATCGCCAGCTCGCCGATTGCACGCCCAACCAGGCCGGATTCTTCTGTGATCGTGACCTCGGAGAGATGTGTATCGTCGTCTTTGAAGCTGAAGATGCGCACGAGATTGCCGGCACCGACGGCCTCTTCCACGAGCGCGGCCATGAGTCGCGGGGTAGACACCGCGGCGTCAACGCCCCAGTGCTCGTCGAAGAGCCATTCATTGCCTGGGTGGTTCACTCTCGCGACGGTGCGCGGCACGCTGAACTCGGTTTTCGCCAGCAGCGCGTGGACGAGGTTGACTTTGTCGTCGCCGGTGGCGGCGATCGCCACGTCGAAGGTGTCGAGCTCAGCTTCCTCGAGGCTTTCCATCTCGCAAGCATCGGCGTGGAGCCACGTCGCCCCGAGCACCGTGTCTTGTTTGAGCGCTTTGCCGTCGCGTTCGAGGAGCGTGACTTGGTGGCCGTTGGCGAGCAGCTCGCGGGCGATGGAACGGCCCACCTGGCCCGCGCCAGCGATCGATACCTTCATCGGGTGGCTCCCTTCGGAGGATTGCCGAGCACCATTTCCATCGTCGACGTTTGCTCCACTTCGCAGCAGGCGAACACCAGGTCGCCATCCTGGAAGACTGTTTGTGCGGTCGGCACGATGCCAGTGCCCAGCCGCGTGATCACAGGAATGATGCAGCCGGCCGCGTCGGCCAGATCGGAGATACGACGGTTCACCCAACCTGGATGCACATGCACCTGCAGCATGCGCACCTGTCCCGAAGGGTCGCGCCACACGGGTTCGGAGCCTTCCGGCAGGAGGCGTCGCATCACCATGCCGGTGCTCCACCGGACTGGGGCGACCGTCGGGATACCGAGGCGTTCGTAGACCTGTGCCCGGCCCTGGTCATAGATGCGTGCCACCACGTTTTCGACGTGGTAGATCTCTTTCACCACTCGGGCAGCGAGAATGTTGGAGTTGTCGCCGCTGGAAACCGCCGCGAAGCCACCGGCGTTGCGAATACCGGCAGTCTCGAGCACTTGGCGGTCGAAGCCGACGCCTTTCACCGTCTGCCCCTTGAACTGGGAACCGAGACGCCCGAAGGCCTCTTCTTCGACGTCAATGACGGCGAGTGAGTGACCTCGCTTTTCGAGGCCCCGGGCGAGCATGGCGCCCGTGCGCCCGCAGCCCATGATCACGATGTGCATGGATACTCCTAGAATCCATTGCACGCTATCAAATCCTGGAGGTAATCGTGACCGAGACCCGAGCCGACGTGGTGCTGGGTGACGTGGCGCACGGCGGGTGGTGCGTGGCCAGGATTGACGGCAAAGTGACGTTCGTCTCCGGCGGGCTGCCAGGAGAACGCGTGGACGTGGAGATCACCGAACGCGGCAAACGCTTCGACAGAGGGCGTGTCGCACGGGTACTCGATGCCCACGACGAGCGCGTGCCCGCGCCGTGCCCCGTCGCGGGAATCTGCGGCGGATGTGATTGGCAACACGCGAGCCCGGCGTTACAGCTGGAACTCAAACGACGTGTGGTTGCGGAGCAGCTGCAGCGCCTGGCTGGGTTGGAGTGGAACGGACAGGTACAGGCTGTCGCGCCGCTTATGGGCTGGCGTACCCGGATGCAGTATTCCGGCACTGGTGATGGCCTCGGGCTGCGTGCCCGACGCAGCCACGACGTCGTTGCACTTCCCGACGGTGGGTGCCGCATCGCTGCATCGTCGGCGCCGGCGGTGCGGGGAGAGCGCGTCGAAGTCGTGGACGCCGCGTCTGGGCGGGTGGTGCTCGTCGATGGGCAGGTCGTCGAAGGTGCACCGTCGGTGCAGGAGCGTGCGGCGGGGCGAGACTACACAGTCGATGCTGATGGATTCTGGCAGATTCACCCCCAGGCGGCGAACACGCTTGTCAAGGCGGTGTTGGACGGGTTGGAACCGAATACGGGGGAGAACGCTGTCGATTTGTACTGCGGCGTCGGGCTGTTCGCGGGTGCCCTTGCCGGGGCCGGCTGTGACGTGTTGGGAGTAGAGATCAACAAGCGGGCAGTGATGCACGCCCGCCGCAACGTGCCGGAAGCCCGCTTCGAGGCGGCCGCCGTCGACCGCTTCCTACAACGTCTCCCCAAGCACGCCGACCTCGTCGTGTTGGACCCGCCGCGCAAGGGCGCAGGAAAGCGGGCTGTGCAGAAGGTGGCGTCGATGCAGCCGCGACGGGTGGCCTACGTGGCCTGCGACCCGTCGGCCCTGGCGCGAGACCTCAGCTATTTCGGTGACGAAGGCTACGCGCCTCAGCGTTTCGACGCTTTCGACCTCTTCCCCCAAACCCACCACGTTGAATGCGTCGCGGTGCTCGTGCCCGCTTGATCCGTACCCTCGATCTCTGGTGTTCCACCCCACCAAGCACAGGTAACCTGTGCGGCTCAGTTGCGGAACAATGTTCATGTGCCTCGGGCCAAGCCGACGGAGGGGAGCGGCGGCGGCGACCCTATCCGGCACCGCTGCGCGCTCAGGCAGCGCAAATGATGGTTTGGCAGTAGACTCGGGGGCGGATTCACAAGCCGCCATAAGGAGAACGATGAGCGTCAACTCGTTCGGGGCCAAGGCGAGCCTCGATGTGCAAGGGACTTCGTACGAAATCTTCCGGCTCGATGCTGTGCCGGGTTCGGAGAAGCTGCCGTACAGCCTCAAGATCTTGCTGGAGAACCTGCTGCGCACCGAGGACGGTGCGAACATCACCCGCGAGGACATCGAGTTCCTCGGAAACTGGGACCCGAACGCGCAGCCTGACCACGAGATCCAGTTCACGCCGGCGCGCGTGATCATGCAGGACTTCACTGGCGTGCCCTGCGTCGTCGACCTCGCCACCATGCGCGAAGCCGTCGCTGAGCTGGGCGGCGACCCGTCGAAGATCAACCCGCTGTCGCCCGCCGAGATGGTCATCGACCACTCCGTCATCGCCGAGGTCTTCGGCATCCAGGGGGCATTCGAGGCCAACACCGATATCGAGTACCAGCGCAACCGCGAGCGCTACCAGTTCCTGCGTTGGGGTCAGACCGCATTCGACGACTTCAAGGTGGTGCCTCCCGGCACCGGCATCGTCCACCAGGTCAACATTGAGCACCTCGCTCGCGTGGTCTTCCCGCGCACCGTCGACGGCGTGCTCCAGGCCTACCCCGACACCTGCGTTGGCACCGACTCCCACACCACCATGGTCAACGGCCTCGGCGTCGTCGGCTGGGGCGTTGGTGGCATCGAAGCTGAGGCGGCCATGCTCGGCCAGCCCGTCTCGATGCTCATCCCGCGCGTCGTGGGCTTCAAGCTGAAGGGCAAGCTCAACGAAGGCACCACGGCCACCGACCTGGTGCTCACCATCACTGAGATGCTGCGCGAGCACAAGGTCGTCGGCAAGTTCGTCGAGTTCTACGGCGACGGTGTGGCCGAGGTTCCGCTTGCCAACCGCGCCACCATCGGCAACATGAGCCCCGAGTACGGCTCCACCATCGCGGTGTTCCCCGTCGACGAGAAGACCACCGACTACCTCCGCCTCACCGGCCGCGACGAGCAGCAGATCGCTCTCGTCGAGGCCTACGCGAAGGAGCAGGGCCTGTGGCATGACCCGTCGCGCGAAGCCAACTACTCCGAATACCTCGAGCTCGACCTCTCGACGGTGGAGCCCTCCATCGCGGGCCCGAAGCGCCCGCAGGACCGCATTCGCCTGAGCGAGGCGAAGGATTCCTTCGAGAACTTCCTTCCCAGCTACACCTCCAACCCCGACGCGGCAGTGCCGGTCAAGCTGCAGGCTGGCGACGAGTTCGACCTGCGCAACGGCGCGGTCACCGTCGCATCCATCACGTCGTGCACCAACACCTCCAACCCGAGCGTCATGATTGGCGCTGGGCTGGTGGCGAAGAAGGCCGTCGAGAAGGGTCTCACCCGCAAGCCGTGGGTGAAGACGTCGCTGGCTCCGGGCTCGCAGGTGGTCACCGACTACTACGAGAAGGCCGGGCTCACGAAATACCTCGACGAGATCGGCTTCAACCTCGTCGGCTACGGCTGTGTCACCTGTATCGGCAACACCGGCCCGCTCATCCCCGAGGTGTCGAAAGCCATCAACGACAACGACCTCGCCGTCACCGCGGTGCTCTCGGGTAACCGTAACTTCGAGGGCCGCATCAGCCCCGACGTCAAGATGAACTACCTCGCGTCGCCGATGCTCGTCATCGTCTACGCACTGGCGGGCACGATGGACATCGACTTGTTCAACGACCCGATCGGTCAGGACAAGGACGGCAACGATGTCTTCATGAAGGACATCTGGCCCACGGCAGCCGAGATCGCGGAAGTCATCGGCTCCTCTATCTCCTCCGAGATGTTCAAGGAGCGATACGCCGACGTGTTCAAGGGAGACGAGCGTTGGCGCTCCCTGCCCACGCCTGAGGGTGCCACCTTCGACTGGGACGACGCCTCCACCTACGTCCGCAAGGCGCCGTACTTCGAAGGCATGCCGCGCGAGGCTGCTCCCGTCGAGGACATCGCTGGGGCTCGGGTGCTGCTGAAGCTGGGCGATTCGGTCACCACCGACCACATCTCCCCGGCGGGCAACATCAAGGCCGACTCGCCTGCGGGCAAGTACCTCACCGAGCACGGCGTCGAGCAGCGCGACTTCAACTCCTACGGCTCGCGCCGCGGTAACCACGAGGTCATGATTCGTGGCACCTTCGCCAATATCCGGCTGCGCAACCAGATTGCACCGGGCACCGAGGGCGGCTTCACCCGCGACTTCACCGTCGACGACGCCCCCGTCACCACCGTGTACGAGGCCGCGCAGAGCTACGCCAAGGCTGGCACTCCGCTCGTCGTTCTGGCGGGCAAGGAATACGGCTCTGGTTCGTCGCGTGACTGGGCAGCAAAGGGCACCGCGCTGCTGGGCGTGAAGTTCGTCGTGGCCGAGAGCTACGAGCGCATCCACCGTTCGAACCTCATCGGCATGGGCGTGCTCCCGCTGCAGTTCCCCGAGGGCGAGTCGGCAGAGTCGCTGGGGCTCACCGGCGAGGAGACCTTCTCCGTCGACGGTGTGACTGAGCTCAACGACGGCGTCACGCCCAAGACGATGAAGGTCACCGCTGTCGCGCCTGATGGCAAGGAGACCACGTTCGACGCGGTGGTACGCATCGATACTCCTGGAGAGCGTGCCTACTACCTCAACGGTGGCATCATGCAGTACGTGCTGCGCAACCTCATAGGCTGATCCTCTCAACCACAGTACCCCCGCTAGTTCGGATAGCGGGGGCACTGTTGTATTGAAATGTCAGTGCGGCAGTGTTCAATAGAACACATGTTTGATACTGATGCATTGGTGCAGGTGTACGTCCCTCCGGGCTGGCCGTCAGCCGTGCCACCTCCAGGTGCCGACGATTGGTTGCATTGCGCAGTCGCCTTCCTCCTCGACGCATGTCCGCCGGAGTATCGGGGGTATCGCGTGCTGCGCAATCACCCAGTCGTGCTCGCCCGGTTGGCGCACGGGCATGTGGAAGCGCAGCTGGCCGCCACGAGGTCGCAGCGGGCGACGGTGCGCACGAACCTTGCTGGGTGGGTGGATGCCCGCGTGGCGGGGGAGGCCGTCGAGGTATTGCAACAAGAAGATGCGCGGTTGCTGCGCCTCCTGCGTGCGGTGCATCTCGTCGAGGAAGCGCTCCACGACGTGCGTTTCGTGCCGAAGTTATAGCTTGATAAGGCGCGGTTTTGGCGCTTGCGTCCTATGATGGAGGGCATGTCTTTGCTCGATTCCATTGCTGGCCCGCGAGATCTGCGTTCACTGTCGAAGTCGCAGATGGAGCGGCTCGCCGATGAGATTCGAGCCTTCCTGGTCACGAACGTGAGTCGGACGGGCGGGCACCTGGGGCCAAACCTTGGAGTGGTTGAGCTCACCATGGCTATCCATCGGGTGTTCAACTCTCCCCACGACCCGATCATCTTCGATACCGGCCACCAAAGCTACGTGCACAAGATGCTCACTGGTCGCGCTCACCAGTTCGCCACCCTGCGTCAGCAGGGCGGGCTCTCGGGCTACCCGGAGCCCTCCGAGTCGGAGCACGACTGGGTTGCCAACTCGCACGCTTCTGCTGCGCTGTCATGGGCGGAAGGCATGGCGAAGGGGTATGCCCTGCAGGGGGAAGATCGCACCGTTGTTGCTGTGGTGGGCGACGGGGCGCTCACGGGTGGCATGGCGTGGGAGGCGCTGAATAACATCGCTGCTGAGCCGAATCTGCGCCTGGTCATTGTGGTGAACGACAACGGGCGTTCGTACACCCCGACGGTGGGTGGACTCGCGAATCACCTCGCCGGTTTGAGGACGAACCCTCGATACGAACAGACGCTGTCGCTGGCGAAGCGTGTCATCAACAAGATCCCTCTCGTGGGGCGTCCTCTGTACGACCTCATGCACGGGTTCAAGACGGGCGTGAAAGACGTCGTTGCGCCACAAGACCTATTTTCGGATCTCGGCATCAAGTACACCGGCCCCATCGACGGCCACGACCTGGGCGCGCTCACCAATCATCTGGAACAGGCACGCCAGTTCGGTGGCCCGGTGATCGTGCACACCATCACGGTGAAGGGCAAAGGGTTCAAGGCCGCGGAAGAGAATGAGCAAGATCGCTTCCACGCCGTCGGGCAGATCGACGACGTCACCGGCGAGTCGCTCACCTCATCGGTGCAGGCGACGTGGACGGACGCATTCGCGGAAGCCATGGTGCAGCTCGGGCAGCGTGACCCGCGCGTGGTCGGGATCACCGCAGCAATGCTGCACCCCACCGGGCTCGCGCGCTTCGGCGCGGCCTTTCCGGATCGGATTTTCGACGTCGGCATCGCGGAACAGCACGCCCTCACGTCGGCGGCGGGCCTTGCCCGCACCGGCCTCCACCCAGTCGTGGCGTTGTATTCCACCTTCCTGAACCGCGCCTACGATCAGCTGCTCATGGATGTCGCGCTGCACGGCCTCGGAGTGACGATCGTACTGGATCGCGCAGGTATCACCGGCACAGATGGGCCGAGCCACAACGGTATGTGGGATGTAGCGATGGCCGGCATCATCCCGAGTTTGCAGCTCGCAGCACCGCGCGATCAGCGGAGGCTCGAGCAGGCATTGAACCGCGCGGTTACCGTCGATGACGCCCCCACTATCATCCGGTACTCGAAGGAGAAGCTTCCCGACGACATCGTGGAAGTGGCTCATAGAGGCGAAGGAGTGTCACGCGTCGACGTGATCAGCGCAGACCGCGATGCTCGCACGCTCATCGTCGGGTATGGGCAGTTCGTTGGGCTTGCTGCTCAGACCGCGGAGCTCCTTCGCGCGCAAGGTGTCGCCGCCACGGTGGTGGATCCGCTGTGGGCGCTGCCGGTGAGCCCGGAGCTCATCGCGCTGGCGACGGAGTTCGATCACGTCATCACGATCGAGGACAATCTCGTCGAAGGAGGCCTCGGCCAGCGGTTGCGGTCGCGCTTAGCAGAAGAAGACATCACCACCCCGGTGCATTGCTTCGGTATCCCGCATGAATTCCTGCAGCACGCGAGCAGGTCGCAGATTCTTTCGACGCTAGGCCTCACTCCGCAGAGCGTCGCGCATGCGGTGCTCCCGAAGCTCGTGGATTCCTCAGTCGAAGAGTTCGTCGATCAGCCCCGACAGTAAATCTGCTTGCCAGGGGCGCATTCCGGCGTCCAGCAAGTCACCTTCGGTGGGAACTCCATCCCAAATGGCCCGCTGCAAGGCGGCGGGGGGTGCCAACAAGCTGGGCTGGATGCCGATTTCGCAGGCGAAGTCGTCAATGGCGGGGCGGACGACACGCCACCTTGCGGCAGCGTCCTCGTTGGTGCGCTCCCAAGCTTTGGGGTGGGGAATGCTACCCGGTACATGGAGGCGCTTCGGCGGGTAGTCGCTCGCGCGCAGCGTGTTGAATCGCTTGATCGCTTCAATCCAGCGATTGAGGTAGCGGCGCCCGGGCGGCTTGGCGAACCCGTCAATCCGGCGCAGCGTATCCGGGGTCACGGCACGATCCTTGCCGGCGGCAACACCGGCGTCGACGAGTGCCGCGTCGGGAAGGATGTGCGTGGGAGGGCGGTCGCGGCGCTGGGCGATCGCTTCGCGTTCGTGCCACAGCTCGCGGACGAGGGCGAGGCCACGCGGGTGGCGTACCGCGGTGATGTGGGAGGTCCTTCGCCATGGATCTACGCGAGGCTCTACGGCCTTCGCGAAGGCGTCCAGCTCCCACTGGAACTCCTGTTCCGCCCATTCGCGACGGTGCACCTCGCGCAGCTGCGCGTCGAGGGTCGCACGCAGCTCGGCCAGGAAATCCACGTCCAGCGCGGCATAGGTGAGCCATGACTGTTTGAGGGGCCTCGTCGCCCAGTTCACGGCCGAGTGGGCTTTCCGCAGTTCGATGTCGAGCTCGGCTGCGAGGATCGCACCCAGCGAAACGCCGGGCTTGCCGAGCAAGCGTGCGGCGAGCTCAGTGTCGAAGATGCGCTGGGGCACGATGCCACAGTCGAACATCGATGGGAGATCTTGCGACGCGGCGTGGATGATCCACTCGTCATTGTCAGTGCGTTCGACGAGCTGCGCCAGCTGGGCGTTATCGAAGCATGTCGGATCGATCAGCCACGTGCCCGCGTCGCCTCGTCGGATCTGCAACAAGTAGGCGCGCGGCCAGTAGCGGTAGCCGTGGGCGCGTTCCACGTCGAAGGCGACGGGCCCAGCAGCGGAGGCGAGCGCGGCAAGGCAGCGGCTGAGCCCGTCGTTATCCGCGACGACAGGGCGCAGTGGCTCTCTGGGCTGATCGACGAGTGTCATCGGGTCTTGAGTAGCGAGATGCCAGCCGGGAGCGGGGGTTCGCCGGCAACGAGCCCTAAGAGGTCTTGCCAGGCGAAGAGGTGGCTGGTGAGTGGGTGCTGAGCGTCGAGGTGGGGTGTCCACGAGGAGCGCAGCTCCACCTCGGCGCGGTCTGGTTCGTCGGCCATCTCGCCGAACGACCTGCCGTACGAGGCCGTCACGGTGCCTGCGAGGAAAGACGCATCGCACTCGTTGTCCTCGAGGGCTTCAGTGAGCCAGGCCCAGGAAATATCGGGGAGGAGGGGGTCTGCCGCCATCTCGAGATCGACCTCTGAGCGGACGTATGACACGAGGCGAAACGTACCTTGCCAGGCTTCGTTTCCTGCGGGATCGTGCAGCAGGATGAGGCGCCCAGAACTGACGGTGTCGTCACCGACGGTCAGCTCGCCCGCGATCGCCAAAGAATGGGGAGCGATGCGCTGAGGCGAACCGATCTCGTCGATGCTCAGCTCGCGTCGCCACTGCATGTGGCGGAACTCCTCGACAGCGCGATGAAACGCATCCGGGGCGAGCCTCGTAACCTTCGACACACGGGCGACTCTACGTGTCGAGTCTTCGCGACGTAGCCTGCCACGCCGCGGAAGGCGCTACTTCGGGTTGAGAGTGAGGCAGACCGAGTTGATGCAGTAGCGCAGATCGGTTGGGGTGTTGTAGCCCTCGCCCTCGAACACGTGACCGAGGTGGGAGTTGCAGTTCGCGCACCGTACCTCCACCCGCGGACGGCCGGGAATACTGTGATCGTCGAGGTAGCGCACCCTGTCTTCTGCTAGCGGTGAGAAGAAGCTGGGCCATCCGCAGTGGGAATGGAACTTTTCGCTACTCGTGAACAGTTCCGCGCCGCATGCTCGACACGAGTACGTGCCCTCCGTTTCGGTGTCCGTGTACTCGCCGGTGAAGGGGCGTTCTGTGCCTGATTGGCGCAGTACGTGGTATTCCAAGTCGGTCAGGCGCTCACGCCATTGTTCATCGGGTAGTTGAAACGGTGCGATGTACTGCTCGCTCATGGTGAGCAGTGTAGTTCAGCGGCCAAAGGTTTCGCGCGGGCTGAGGAAGTGGTAATCGTCGTCGACGGTGACAGGCTGCGGGCTGCCGTCGAGCAATTCCATCGCGCCGAATGCATATCTGGCCAGGATGAGTTGGCTGAGGTGTCGGCTGCCGCTGATGGGGGCGGTGACGGCGATCGCTCCTGCCTGTTGGGCGGCGCGGGCGTGAGCACGGTAGGAGGGGCCGGGGGAGAAGAACGCTCCCCCCACGGCGATGTACCGACGCCCTTGCGAGCGGAGTGCGTGGACTGCGCTGGCAGTGGCGGCTCCGTCGCCTTCCTCGATGGCGAGCTGCACGGGCAGGCGGTGGTGGGCTGACCACTGGCGAGCACGCCGAGCAAGCAGCGCTGACCCTCGCGCGTCGCCGCCAATACGTCCGACGAGTACCAGCCCGTCGAGTTCCAGCGCGGAACGACGTTGCAGGGCGTCGCGAACGAGTTCGTCCAGGATATTGAGCAGTTCAGATGCTGGGCCGATGGGGCGCGATACGACGGCGCGGATGCCGGCTGCCTTCATCGCCCTCGCAGCGTCGTCGAGTTCGCTGGCGTACGATGTTGCCGACCGGAGATCAAGTGGAACGAGTACTGCCTCCTCCACCTGTTCGTCGTGCAGGCGGGGGAGTACAGCGCCGAGTGTGGGCCGAGCGCCCAGTTCGAGAAAGTGGATGTTGAGATCGGGCCGACGCGCGCGCAGCTGCGTTTCAATGGTGTGGAACGCTTCACTGACTTCGGGAATTCCTGAGGTGGTGTCGGCGAGGACGACTGCGGGTGCTGCCATCTCCGCCTCCTGCCACGTGCTCACTATGGTGGGTGATGGCGGGTTCGAACCGCCGACCTCTTCGGTGTGAACGAAGCGCGCTACCACTGCGCCAATCACCCAGCGACGGTTCACTCTAGCGCATCTTCGGCCACATGTACCATTTGGACCCTGACTGGCGTGGCGAGGGTGTCCGTCGGCTGGCGTGGTTCATCCCGAATTTGGGTTGGGTTCACCGACGATTTGTGTTTTGTGAAATGTGTGCGCTAGTGTTCTCAACGCGTCAGAACCGCAACAGCGTTTCTGGTCGACATGCGGACGTGGCTCAGTTGGTAGAGCATCACCTTGCCAAGGTGAGGGTCGCGAGTTCGAATCTCGTCGTCCGCTCGGAGAAGTCTCTCCCAATCCCCAAGGGGGAGGGCCTCCATCGGTGGTGGAGTGGCCGAGAGGCGAGGCAACGGACTGCAAATCCGTGTACACGGGTTCAAATCCCGTCTCCACCTCGGGCGGTTGGCGCAGCGGTAGCGCGCTTCCTTGACACGGAAGAGGTCGCCGGTTCAAACCCGGCATCGCCCACCATGCTGCGCTCGAGGTTCAAGCTGTAGCGTTCGTTGCGGGGTGTCAGACAGCCCGCCTGTGCGATGGGCGTGACAAGGGGAGGAAACGTTCATGTCACACCAGCCGTTGCTACTCCTTGATGTCGACGGTGTGCTGAATCTGCAAGTGCCTGCAGCGATGCGTGAGCACGCCAAGCATGAATTCGACGTGGTAAGGACGGTTCCCGACACCGACCTTCGCGTATGGGTTGGCCGCTACGGGCCATATTCCATTCATTGGCGCGAGAACATCGCTGACGTCTTCAAACCGCTCACCGATGTCTTCCAGATCGTCTGGTGTACCACTTGGCAGGAAGCGGCAAACCCGTTCTGGCTACCCAAGCTTCGCCTCGTGGATGAACTTCCGGTCATCCCGCTCGAATGGGAGCCCACCACCGACGGCACCTGCTGGAAGACGTCCCAGGTAGCCACGTGGCTGGATGAATTCGCCGGCCCAGATCCGGTCGGCGTCTGGCTCGACGACGACGTCTCCGAGCGTGATCGTGAGGGCCTGCCGCAGGGGATGCTCCCCATTGCCGTTGACCCTCGAAGTGGCCTGACCGACGACATCGTCGCACAAGCGCTCACACATGTTGGTGCCACCGCCGCATAGTCGCCGTCGCCCGTGACCGACACGACTAGTGTGGAGGCATGGACATCATGAAGAACGAGGCGCTGTCCCGGTACGAGATGCAGCTCGACGGTGAGGTCGTCGGCGTGATCGACTACACCGTCGAAGGCGACGTCGTAGACCTCCCACACACCGGGGTAGAACCCGCGCACGAGGGCAAGGGCTACGCAGGAAAGCTGGCGAACTTCGCGCTGGAAGACATCCAGGTCCAAGGAAAGCGTGTGCGGCCGACCTGCCCGTACATCGCTAACTACATCGACAAGCATCCGCAGTACAACGCGCTGCTGGCCGAATAGGGCAGAATAGCGTTTGGCATTGCGCCAACGACGAACGAATATCGAGGAGAGAATTATGAGTGGCGTCATCACCGTGCACCGCAACGACGAGGCGAGCAGCGTGGAACTGACGACCACTACCACCGGCCTCGACCTCTTCGGCGACGACCGCACGATCGTCGCGATGCACGTGAACGGTGAAACGCTTGACCTCCAACGCGAGCTGCACGATGGCGACGATGTCGAACCCGTGCTCATCGACTCACCCGAGGGGCTGTCCATCCTCCGACACTCCGCGGGGCACGTCACCGCGCAGGCGCTGCAGGATGTGTTTACCGAAGCCAAGCTGGGCATCGGCCCGCCTATCACCGACGGGTACTACTACGACTTCCAGTGCGAGCCGCTGACGCCTGAAGATCTCAAGCGCATCGAGAAGAGGATGCAGCAGATCGTGAAGGCCAAGCAGCGGTTCGTGCGTCGCGAGGTCTCCGACGACCAGGCGCGCGACGAGCTCGCGAACGAGCCCTTCAAGCTTGAACTCATCGACGACAAGGGGTCTGCCGGCGACGAGGACGGATCCAGCGTCGAGGTCGGCGCAGGACAGCTCACGATCTACGACAACGTGAACCGCGACGGCTCCGTCGCGTGGAAAGACCTCTGCCGCGGGCCGCACATTCCGCACACCGGGTACATCCCGGCCTTCAAGCTGATGCGTTCCTCCGCAGCGTACTGGCGCGGCGATCAGCGCAACGCCAGCTTGCAGCGCGTGTACGGCACCGCGTGGGCGACGAAGGACGACCTTAAGGCGTACGTCACGCGGCTGGAGGAAGCCGCCAAGCGCGACCACCGCAAGCTCGGCACCGAGTTGGACCTGTTCAGTTTCCCCGACGAGATCGGCTCCGGCCTCGCTGTGTTCCACCCGAAGGGCGCCATCGTGCGCATGGAGATGGAGGACTACTCACGCAGGCGCCACGTCGAGGAGGGCTACCAGTTCGCGTATACCCCGCACCTCACGAAGGCACACCTGTACGAAACCTCCGGGCACCTCGACTGGTATTCCGAGGGCATGTACCCGCCCATGCATATGGATGAGGAACGCGACGCCGAGGGCAATGTCACCAAGCAGGGCGTGGACTACTACATGAAGCCCATGAACTGCCCCATGCACAACCTCGTGTTCGCCGCGAGGGGGCGTTCCTACCGTGAACTGCCGCTGCGCCTGTTCGAGTTCGGCACCGTGTACCGCAACGAGAAGTCGGGCGTGGTGCACGGACTCACCCGAGCACGTGGATTCACGCAAGACGACGCACACATCTACTGCACCCGCGAGCAGATGCGCGACGAGCTCGCCTTCCTGCTGAAATTCGTGCTCGAGCTTCTCGCCGACTACGGGCTTGACGACTTCTACCTCGAGCTCAGTACCAAGAACCCTGAGAAGTTCGTCGGCGACGACGCCACCTGGGATGAAGCCACCGAGGTGTTGCGCGAGGTTGCCAGCGCGTCCGGGCTCGAGCTCGTCGACGATCCGGGTGGCGCCGCGTTCTACGGCCCGAAGATCTCGGTGCAGGCGAAGGACGCGATTGGCCGAACCTGGCAGATGTCCACCATCCAGCTGGATTTCAACCTCCCAGAGCGCTTCCAGCTCGAGTACCAGGCTGCCGACGGCACTCGCCAGCGCCCGGTGATGATCCACCGTGCGCTCTTCGGGTCGATCGAGCGGTTCTTCGGTGTGCTCACCGAGCACTACGCCGGTGCGTTCCCGGCGTGGCTCGCGCC
>NZ_CAMYPD010000009.1 GCF_947286155.1 uncultured Tessaracoccus sp. | reverse complement strand
TACACGTAAGGAGTCGTCGGCAGCGTCAGATGTGTATAAGAGACAGGTGTTCCGGCGCGACCTCGGCACGGATAGCACTCACATCGACGTCCTTGGTAGGGCGACGAACACCGTAGACCGCAAGCAGAGTTCCGCCCTTCAAGACGAAGTCATCTCTGTGCCCGATACGTATGAGGCGATCTAAGAAAGACTCGAGCAGGTGGCGAATAAGGTATTCCTGGGTAGGCGCTGGCTGTCCGGTTTTGCTCGCGCTGGAACGGGCTTTGGACTGCAGTGCGCTGAACACTTCGTCGCCACGCGTCATGACAGCGTTTCCAGAGCGCGAAGAACGGGATCCTTGGCTCGGGGGAGTTGCAGTGCGATCTGCATCAGGCGGCTGGGCTTCCCTCCGCGACGCAGCCACTCCTTGAGTGAGTCTCGCGCGATCTCGTAGCCGAGCTGGCCACGGAGGCGAAACGCGTCAGCGATGCAGCGTTCGGGGGAGTACAGCCCAATCGGCACATTCGCGCCCTCGACACGCATTTCATGACGTTCGAGTTCAAAGGTGCCGGCGTCGAACTGGTGCCAGGTGATCGCTTGCTTAGTTGCCGGGGAACGGGCACCGCGCGGGATCGCGATGTCGAGCGTCGCGGGGATCGCGTCGATCAGATCGTGGTGGGCGAGCGCGGAAGCGAGGCAGATCGTTGCGTCTGGGCGTCGCGTGGCTGCCTCAACCAAGCCCCAGTCCATGGCCGGGGCGTCCGCATGGAGGTAGATGCCGCGCGCAATGCGAACCAGTTTGCCCGCGTCGGCACCTCGGTAGAGGCCGCTACGGGAAAGGCCAGCCCGATCGGCGGTCGATGGGGTGATGGGAGGCATGGTGTCAGCTCACCCCATCTGGAATGAATCGCACACAGATAAGTGTATCTGTAGACGTTTTGTTCCGAAACATCTGATTGTCACCTTCCATCTCCTTCCTCATCTTCACTATGGCTGCCAGCCCTCCCGGATTCCCATCCGGGAAGCGATCTGTGGAAAACCCAATCGACCCGAGCAGAAACTGCAAAACTCGCCAACAGTTGCTTCAAACCACCGATTTTCGGGGTCTTAGCGGGCACTGTTGGCGAGTTTTGCAGTTCATCGCCCGCAGCCGCTCCCCACACGACGTCCAACGCGCCGGCTCGCCGGAGAAGTGGTCAGTATGGCCGGGCTGCAATACACTGCTGTGAGTCCCTTCGAGGGGCGATACCCCGGTTGGTCTTTCGGCAGGGCCCGCCTGACTTTGAATCAGGATTAGCGAAGTGGGTTCGACTCCCACCCGGGGTGCCACTACACCAGGCGCCACCCGCCATCTGTACTGGGTGCGTGCCGCTGCCTCGACTGATCCAAGACACAGCGACGCAATGCGCAGTAGAGTGAGTAGCGCACGCCGGAGTTAGGAGCGCTCTTGACTGATCTCGCACCAGTGTCCGCAGTCGTTGTCCTCGCTGCAGGTGGCGGCACCCGGATGAAATCAAAGAAATCGAAGGTGCTGCACGAAGTAGCTGGCAAAACCATGCTCAGCTACGCGGTCTCCGCTGCCGCCGCGCTCGACCCGGAGCATCTCGTCGTTGTGGTGGGCAACAAGCGCGAGCAGGTCGTCGAGGAGCTCGGGCGCCTCAACGAGTCGGTCACCTCGCAGGTCCAGGAAGAGCAGCGCGGCACTGGCCACGCGGTCCAGTGCGGGCTCACCGGCCTAGACAACATCCAAGGCGATGTCGTCGTCACCTACGCTGACGTCCCGATGCTCACCGGTGACACCCTCCGCCAGCTCGTCGCCGTGCACCGCTCCCACAGCAACGCCGTCACGGTGATGACGGCCAACGTCGACGACCCCACCGGCTACGGACGCATCCTCCGCGACGGCGACCGCGTGCGCGGGATCGTCGAGCATAAGGATGCGACGGAAGAGCAGCGCGCCATCACGGAGATCAACTCCGGTATCTACGTCTTCGACGCCGAGACGCTGCGGGCCGGCCTCGCCAACCTCGACGCCGACAACGCCCAGGGTGAGCTCTACCTCACCGACGTGCTCACCCACGCCAACGGCACCGGCCAGCAGGTTGGCGCCTACGTCACGGAAGACCTGTGGCAGGTCGAAGGCGTTAACGACCGCGTCCAGCTCGCCCGCATGAATGCCGAAATGAACCGCCGCATCCTCGACGAATGGATGCGCCAAGGCGTCACCATCATCGACCCCACCACCACCTGGATCGACGTCGACGTCGACCTCGCCCAGGACGTCGTGCTCCACCCAGGCACCATCCTGCAGGGCGCCACCACCATCGGCGAGGGCGCCATCATCGGCCCTAGCACCACGCTCATGGACGTCGAGGTGGGTGCGGATGCCGAAGTCATCCGCACGCACGGCTCGTTCGCGGTCATTGGTGAGGGAGCCACCGTCGGGCCATTCAGCTACCTTCGCCCCGGCACCATCCTGGGTGCTGACGGCAAGATCGGCGCGTTCGTCGAGACGAAGAACGCCAAGATCGCCCCGACAGCGAAGGTGCCGCACCTCACCTATTGCGGCGATGCGATCATCGACGAGGGCGTCAACATTGGTGCCGGCACCATCTTCGCCAACTACGACGGCGAGAAGAAGTACACCACCCACGTCGGCAAGGACGCATTCGTCGGTTCCAACTCCGTGCTCGTCGCACCCGTCGACATCGCCCCCGGCGCCTTCGTCGCTGCCGGATCGGCGGTCACCGACGACGTCCCCGCCGGCGCACTTGCCGTCGCGCGCGGACGCCAACACAATTCTGAGGGCTGGGCCGCAAAGCGCCGACCCGGCTCGAAGTGGGATCAGGCCGCGGCCGCCCACGATGGATCCATCAACCCCAAGGTCGCCGAGTCACGGGAGCACTGAGAATATTGAGCACGGAATTCGCCTCGAACCAGAAGCACCTGATGCTGTTTTCTGGTCGCGCCTACCCTGAGCTTGCCGAAGAAGTGGCCAGGCTGATGGACCAGGAACTGGTGCCGACTCGGGCCATCGCGTACGCCAACTCTGAGATCTACGTGCGCTTCCAGGAATCCGTTCGCGGCAGCGACGCGTTCGTCATTCAGTCGCACACCGCACCGGTCAACGAGTGGCTGATGGAGCAGCTCATCATGGTGGACGCGCTCAAGCGAGCTTCCGCCAAGCGCATTACCGTCGTCGCGCCGTTCTACCCCTACGCCCGCCAGGACAAGAAGCACCTTGGCCGCGAACCCATCTCCGCCCGCCTCGTGGCCGACCTCTTCAAGGCCGCCGGCGCCGACCGCATCATGTCCGTCGACCTCCACGCCGCGCAGATCCAGGGCTTCTTCGACGGCCCCGTCGACCACCTCTGGGGCCTGCCCGTGCTGGCCGAGTACGTCAAAAAGAAGTACAACGACGAGAATCTCGCCGTCGTTTCTCCCGACGCGGGCCGCGTTCGGTTGGCGGACATGTGGACCGACAAGCTGGGTGCCCCGCTGGCGATCATCCACAAGCGTCGTGACCCGAACAAGGCCAACACGGTGGCCGTGCACGAGGTCGTCGGTGAGGTAGAGGGCCGCACGTGCCTGCTTGTCGACGACATGATCGACACTGCCGGCACCATCGTGCAGGCTGCCGAGGCGCTCAAGCAGCGCGGCGCGAAACGGGTCATCGCCGCAGCCACGCACCCCATCTTCTCCGGCCCCGCCGTCGAGCGTCTCAACAACTCGGGCATGGAGGAGATCATCGTCACGAACACCCTCCCCACCGACGGCCACGACGAGATCAAGAACCTCACCGTGCTCTCGATTGCCCCGCTGCTGGCCCAGGCCATCCGTGAGGTCTTCCTCGACGGCTCGGTGACGTCGCTTTTCGACGGGCAGGCGTGAGCCAACCGGCATCCCTACCGTTTGGGGCAAAGCTCCTGCTCGTGTTCTTGGGGGGCTGCGTCGGTACCGGCCTTCGCCACGGGCTCGACTTGCTCGGCGGTGGGTACGTTTCGACTCTGATCATCAACGCACTCGGCGCCTTCCTCCTCGGTCTATTCACGAGCTGGGTGGTTCGCTTCCCTGGCCCCCGCGGGGGCGCATACCGGTTGTTTTTCGCGACGGGAATGCTCGGCGCATTCACTACGTATTCGGCGTATGCCGTCGGCTGGGCGGCGGATGAGGAACACGTGGCTGCGCAGCTTATTGCTGCGCTGGTGCTGTTGCTGATCGGACTGTTGATGATCGCGCTCGGATTGCGGCTGGGGCGGCGCGATGACTGAGTTCCTGCTGGTCATGGTTGCGGGCGGCTTGGGCGCGACGGCGAGGTTCCTCGTCGACTCCTGCCTCGCGCCGCTCAACCGCCATTTCCCCACCGGAACCCTGGTGGTCAACGTGCTGGGCAGCTTCGCGCTGGGGGTTGTGATGGGATTGGGAGCCAAGCACACGCTGACGCCGACGGAAGTTGCTGTGCTGGGCGCCGGCTTTTGCGGTGGCTTCACGACTTTCTCGACGGCCGCCCTCGACGCATTGCGGCTCTTCGTCGCAGGGCGAAGCCGGACGTTCTCGGTGTATTGGCTCTTGGGCTTCGTGATATGCGTGGTTGCTGGCGCCATAGGGTGGGCCATCGGCGCGGTCTAAATGCTTGCAACGAGGCAGGATAATCCGGTTACAATCCGGAAATTGTGAACTCGTATTGGGGCCTGCTGAAGACGAAGGGCGTTGCGCGCATCGTCGCATCACAAATCTTCGCGCGGTTCCCCAGCGGCATGATTTCGCTCGGCCTGCTCATCCACGTCGAGCGGCTGTTTGGCTCCTACGGTGCCGCGGGCCTTGTGCTGGCCGCGACGTCTATCGGCCAGGGTGTTGCTGGGCCGTTCACGAGCCGTCTGATGGGGCGCATTGGAGCCCGCACGGTGCTCGTCTCCACCACCCTCATTTGTGCCGCGTCGCTGCTGGGCATCGCCTTTTTCCCGATGCCACTTGCGGGCACGATCGTCGTGGGTCTCGTCGCGGGCTTCAGCTTCCCGCCCGTACAGCCGGCGGTGCGGACGATGTACCCCAAGCTGGTAGACCCGAGCAAGCTTTCACGGTTGTTCTCTCTCGACGCATCCGCGCAGGAGATCATTTGGGTGCTAGGGCCGATGGTTATCACCCTGATATCGATGCAGATCTCGTCGGTGGTGGGGCTCGTCGTGTGTTCGGCGATGCTCGTCATCGGCGGCGCCTGGTTCATCTCCGCGCCCGAACTCGGCGAGGTGAAGTTCGCGCCGAGCAGCGGCAATTTCGGGGCGGTGCTGCTGCGAGGCCCCGTCGTGCTCGCCACCGTCGTCGGGTTTCTCATGATCGGCTCGACGGCCGCGATCGAGGCTTCCGTCGTGAACCGTTTCGGCGAGGGCGGGCTGCAGGCCGGGCTCATCCTCGCGGGCATGTCGGTGGCCTCGCTCGTCGCGGGCATGATGTTCGGGCACCGCGAGTCGGGAAAGTTCACCCTGTCGTTGTGGATGGGTGCCATGCTCGTCGGTTCGTTGGTGGCAGCGCAGGTGCTCTCGTTCCCGTCCACGTTTGTGGCGATCACCGTGTCTGGGCTGGGCATGGCCCCCGCGCTGGCCATCATGTTCTCGCTGATTTCGTCGACGATCAGCTTCGAGCAGTCCGCCGAGGCCTACGGGTGGGCCAATACCGGGCAGTTGGTGGGTGCGGCCGTCGGGTCCGCTGCCGCTGGCTTCGTGATTGACCACTCCGGCTCCTCGGGAGGATTCCTCGTCGCCGCGGTGCTGGCCCTGCTCGCCGCGCTGGCGCCCATCGCGTTCTACAAGGTGCGCGACCACCGACGCGGACGCCTGCGCCGAAATCGTCCTCTGGGCTGACACCAGCGCGCCTTGGTTGCGATTACGATACCGACATCGATCGTGATGAAGGAGCTCACATGTCTGCCATGCCGGTTCAGCAACGAGCGAACGCTCCCGCTATTTGTGGCGCCACGCATCTGACGAAGGTGTACGAGTCCGACGGCGGGCGCGTGGTGGCGGTCAACGACGTGTCACTGCAGATCCAGCAGGGGAGCTTCACCGCGATCATGGGGCCGTCCGGTTCCGGAAAGTCGACGCTCATGCACCTGCTCGCGGGCCTCGACCGAGCAACCGCGGGCAGCGCCTTCGTCGGGCCGTACTCCTTCCAGCAGATGTCGGAGGCGCAGATCACACGCGTGCGCCGCGATCACATCGGCTTCGTGTTCCAGTCGTTCAACCTGCTGCCCACGCTCACGGCGGAGCAGAACATTCGGCTGCCGCTCCAGCTGGCGGGGCGCCGCGTCGACGAGAATCATTTCCGCTTCATCGTGGAGTCGCTGGGCATCGGTGACCGGCTGCTGCACCGCCCCAGCCAGCTCTCCGGAGGACAGCAACAGCGCGTCGCCATCGCACGCGCACTCATCACGAAACCCCACGTCGTATTCGCCGACGAACCCACCGGCGCGCTTGATTCCAAGGCCGGCAATGCGCTCCTCGGCTACCTCCAGCGCGCGGCGCGCGACCACGGCCAGACCATCATCATGGTCACGCACGACCCCTTCGCCGCCGCCTACGCGTCGCGTGTCCTCATGCTTCTCGACGGGCGCATCGTCGACGACCTCGCATTCCCGACGCCACAGCAGGTGATGAACAAGCTCGCGGAGCTCGGCTGATGTGGCGCTTGAGTGTCGGGGAACTGCGGCAACGCCCTGGGCGCTTCGCCGCCACCTTCATTGCGATTGCACTCTCGGTGAGTTTCCTCGTCGCGCTCTCGACGATGGTGCACACCGAGGCGCGGGCTTTCGCGATGCGCACGACGCTGCCCATCTCGCAAGCCGACCTCATCGTGAACGCCAGCTACTCCCCAAACAGTGAGGAGGTGCTCGAGCGCATCCGTGCCGTCGATGGTGTCACCGCGGCCATCTCGGCGCCCCAAGGTACGAACAACATCCTGGACTTCGACGGTCGATCAACGTTCGTGAACCTCTACGACACGCCGCCGAAGGAGTTTCGGTGGTCGAGCATCGAGGAAGGCGGATTTCCGGAGCGCGACGGTGAGATCGCGCTGTCGGCGAGCTTGGGTAAGAGTTTGGGGCTAAAGCTCGGCGATTCCGTGACGGCCGGACAACGCGCGTACAAGGTCGTGGGCTTCACCGACGACGCCCGATCCCTCTTCGACCAAGTGGGGTACCTGCCCGCAGACAGCGACCGATTCGCGGCCAGCGCCAGCCCCTGGATCATCAAGGCCGACGACGACCTCGACGCCGTAGCAGGTCGCATCCTCGCGGTGGTGCGAGCCGACGAGGAACTGGCTGATGCGACGGTGGAGCGCGTGCAGGACTTCCGCACCAAGGACGTCGGAGCCATGGTGGATTCCATCGCCACTGCCACCTCCGCCACGTACGTCTTCGGCCTGCTCGCACTGATTATCGGCGCCATCATCATCAGCAACACGTTCACCATCCTTGGGGCCCAGCGACGCCGCCAGGTGGCATTGCTCCGCGCAGTGGGTGCCTCTCCTGGGCAGGTGCTGGTCAAGTTAGTGGTGGAAGGGTTACTCGTCGGCATCATCGGCTCATTGGGCGGGTTGTTGCTGGGCGTGTTGTTTGCGGTGCTGGGAGCTGCGGTTACGGGTGCCCTGCACTTCGGGCTCGCGTTCTCCTTCACTGACTGCCTCTGGCCCTTCTTGGGTGGTGTCATCGTGACGTTGATCGCGGCGGTGGGACCGTCGGTGCGGGCGTCGCTGGTGAAACCGCTCGAAGCGCTCCAGAGCGTGCCCACACCGAGGCAGCGGCGCGCGGCCGGCGTCGGACGCATCGTGATCAGCGTCGTGCTCCTGATCGGCGGCGTGGCATGTTTCTTCGGGAGCCGGACAGAAACGTGGGGTGTGGTGTTCGGCGTTGGCGCGATGGGATTCTTCAGTTTTACGCTGTTGGTGGCCGCGCCGCTCTACGTCGCGCCCCTGTTGCGGTTGGGTGGAGCGCTGCTGGGCTGGGCGCATCCGACGGTACGCCTGGCATTCGATAACGCTGCCCGCAACCCCAAGCGGGCAGCCTCCACCGCCGTCGCGCTCATGCTGGCGGTCGGCGTGACGGTGTCGTTCCAGACCGTGCTCGCGACGGTGCGCGATTCCGGTGAGCGATTCCTCCGCGAGTTTTATCCCGCCGACATCCAAGTCATCGCGCCCGAGGGTCTGCCCGACGAGCTGCCAGCGCAGCTCGACCAGCTGGGCGCGGTGCGGGACAGCGTCGTGATTCCTACGAAAGAGGTGGAGCTGTCTTTACACGGTGTCGAAGAGACCGTCGAGGTGCATGCCCGTGACAACGCCTTTCGGGTCATGGGCATTGACTACATGCCCGCTGTGCCCAAGGGGCAGTTCGTCGGTCCAGGGGAGACGCTCGTGGTGCCGTTGAAAGATGGAGGGACCGCGACGCTGAAAGCAGCCGCGCACGATTGGTTTGGTGCGGTCTCGTACGTCGTGTCGGATGCAGACTTCGCCAATATTGACGCGCCTGAGCGCCAATCGATGTTGTGGATCAGGATGGCTGATCGGGCGTCGCGCACCGATCTCAGCCAGATTCAGCAGCTGCTAGCGCCTCATCAGGACCTGACGGTCATCACCGACGGTGCAGAGATCGCGATGGTGCTGCAGTCGGTGCTGGATGTGGCGCTGATCGTGCTCACGGTGTTGTTGGGCGTCGCGGTGCTCATCGCCCTCGTGGGGGTGGGAAACACGCTCGGCTTGTCGGTGCTGGAGCGACAACGCGAGTCGGCGCTGTTGCGCGCCGTTGGGATGCAGCCGGCAGGCCTGCGCCTGATGCTGCTCGTGGAGGCGATGGCGCTGACGTTCGTCGGCGTGTTCGTCGGCATCGCCGGGGGAGTGTTGTTTATGTGGATCGAGTTCACATCGATCGTTGCCTCGTTCGGGGAACTCGGCATCGAAGGAATCCCCTTGCGATTCGGCGTCGACGTGCGCGCCACCGTGATCCTCATCGGCGTGTGCGCGCTCGCTGCCGCCCTGGCGTCGGTGTTGCCTGGGCGGCGGGCGGCGAAGGCGGCACCTGCCGAGGCGCTCGCCGTCGAGTGATCATGCCCAGCTAACCCAATATCCACATGCGTTTGCTGATTTGGGCCAAATCGGGCGGTTCTGACAAACGAATGTGGATATCGGGTTAGGTTCGCGGAGTAGACCCGTGTTTGGGGGTGGGTGCTCTTCGGGGGTACACTCGACGAGTTGCCTGGCGAGGGACGAACAGTCCGTGATCGACGAGCTCCTTCAACAGGCGTGAGCATGTCCGCCTTCGTTGAAAGGAACCCCCCATGGCAGACGTTGAAATCAAGGCCACAAAGCGCACCGAGTTCGGTAAGGGTGCCTCGCGCCGCGCCCGTCGCGACGGCCAGACCCCCGCTGTGCTCTACGGGCACGGCTCCGATCCGTTGCACCTGCTCCTGCCCGCGAAGGATCTGTTCCTGGCGCTGCGTACCGCCAACGCGCTGTTCCGCATCGAAGTTGAGGGCGAAGAGAAGCCCGTGCTTGCCCTGCCCAAGCAGGTGCAGCGTCACACCATCCTGCCTGAGGTGGAGCACGTCGACTTCATTCTGGTGAAGGCTGGTCAGAAGGTGGCCGTGGAAGTTGCCGTCGTCATTACCGGCGAGCCACAGCCTGGCCTCATCGTGAACCACGACCTCATCGCCGTCCCCGTGCTCGCACCGGTTGCCGACATTCCGGAGCAGGTCGAGGCGTCGGTGGAAGGCCTCGAGGTGGGCGCCAACGTGCTCGTCTCCGACATCAAGTTCCCCGGCGAGGTCGAGCCGGACATCGACACCGACACTCTCGTCGCTTCCATCGTGCTCCCGGACGAAGAGCCCGAGGAGCCCGAGATTGAGGAAGAGAGCGAAGAGGCTGAGGGCGAAGCCACGGAGGAAGCGGCGGAGTGACCGACCGCTTGGTGCTTGTCGTCGGGCTTGGGAACCCAGGCCCGACGTACAGCCCCACCCGGCACAACGTCGGGTTCTGGGCCGTGTCGGACTTAGCGGACCGCCACGGCTCCTCCTTCTCCATCAACTCCCGCATGAAGGCGGAGGTTGCCACGTTCGTCCGCCCCGAAGCGAAATATGTGGTGGCCAAACCCACTACGTTCATGAATGTGTCCGGCGAGGCGGTCGGGGCGCTGGCGCGCTTCCACAAAGTACAGCCCGCCGACGTGATCGCGGTGCACGACGAACTCGATCTCGAACCGTCGCACCTGCGCCTCAAACTGGGCGGGGGAGACAATGGCCACAACGGCCTGAAGTCCATCCGCGCGCACCTGGGCACCGGCGATTTTCATCGCGTGCGCGTCGGCATCGGCAGACCGCCCGGACGGCAGCCGTCGGCGGATTGGGTGCTCGCCAAGATGCGCCCGAAAGAACTCGACGAGATGCGCGTCGACGCCGCAGTGGCCGCCGACGCCGTCGAGTATCTGGTACAGCACGGGCTCGCAGCCGCCCAGAACAAGTTCAACTCCTGACCTTAGGTGGTAGTTCTGCGTCCGTGTATGGGCGCAGAACTACCACCTAAGCGGCATATTGGGTTCCAAGCGCTGCGCGAGGAGCACACATGCCGCTGTCACAGCAACCCCCTAGGATGGTGGTGTGAAGTTCCCCGGACTACTGCAAGCCCTCACGTCGGATCCGGCGCTTCGCAATACCCTCGACGACGTTCGCCGCCGGGGCGTCACGGCACTCGATCTCTCTGGGGTGCCCGCGTATTTCCCCATCCTCACCGCCGCCATCGCGGAACAAGGCTCGACGGTGTTGGCCGTCACCTCCACGTACCGCGAGGCCGAGCAGCTCGTCGACGAGCTCTCCACCTGGCTGGGCGGCGACGAGGTGGTGTACTTCCCGGCCTGGGAAACGCTCCCGCACGAGCGTCTCTCACCGCGCGCGGACACCGTCGGCAAGCGCCTCGCCGCGCTGCGTCGCATCGCCTCTGAACGCCCGCCGCAGGTGGTCGTCGCACCCGTGCGATCCGTGCTGCAACCCCAAGTCAAAGGGCTGTCGCAGATGCAGCCCGTCACGCTCACCGTCGGGAAGGAATACGAACTCACCGACGTGCAGCAGGCCCTCGTCGACGCCGCCTACTCGCGCGTCGACATGGTGGAGCGCCGCGGCGAGTTCGCGGTGCGAGGCGGCATCATCGACGTGTTCCCACCCACCGCTGAGCACCCCTTCCGCGTCGATTTCTTCGGCGACGAAGTGGACGAGATCCGCACGTTCCACGTCGCCGATCAGCGCTCCACCGGCGACACCGTCGACGAGGTCATCGCCGCGCCCTGCCGCGAGCTGCTGCTCACCGACGACGTCCGCGCCCGCGCGAAAGCCATCGCCGCACAGCATCCCGAACTGGGCGACATGCTCGGCCGCATCGCCGAAGGGCAAGCCGTCGAAGGCATGGAGGCGCTCATCCCGGTGCTCGTCGACGGGGTGGAGCTGCTCGTTGACGTGCTGCCGCAACGTTCGCTGGTGCTGGCCATCGCGCCCGAGCTCATCCGCACCCGCGCGAGCGAGCTCGTCGCCACCAGCCGCGAGTTCCTCGACGCCAGCTGGGCCGCGGCAGCCGGGGGAGGCACGTCGCCCATCGACCTCGAAGCATCCGCCTACTGGGAGCTGGCCGACGTGCGCGACCACACGCTCGCGCTCGGCCACAGGTGGTGGCAGCTGAGCCCATTCCAAACGGATGTCGACGACGAATACTCCGCCGAAGGTGCGCACCACCGCAACTTCGACGTCGCACCCACCGAGACATTCCGCGGCAACTCCGACGCGGCGATCGACCACATCCGCGCCCGCGTCGCCGACAGCTGGCGCGTTGTGCTCATGGTGGAAGGCAAGGGCCTGGCCCAGCGCCTCGTCGAACTGTGCGCTGAGCAGGGCGTTCGCGCGTCGCTGGATACCCTCGACGGGGAACCCGCGGCAGGGAGCGTCTCCGTCGTGGTGGGGCGGGCCATGGCGGGTTGGCGCGCGGACGGGCCCCGGGTTGAGCTCATCACGGCCAGCGAGCTCACAGGCCAGCAGGTCCGCGACCAGCAAGAACGACGCCTCCCGCGCCGCCGCAAGAACCGCATCGAACCGCTCGAGCTGAAGAAGGGCGACCTCGTCGTCCACGAGCAGCACGGGGTGGGGCGCTTCGTCGAATCTGCGCAGCGCATCGTGCACGGCGCCGCGCGCGACTACCTCGTCATCGAGTACGCGCCGAGCAAGCGTGGGCAGCCTGGGGATCGCCTATTCGTGCCGATGGATCAGCTCGACCAGCTCTCGCGCTACGTCGGCGCGGAGACGCCGTCGCTCGACAAAATGGGCGGTGCCGACTGGACGAAACGCAAAGCCCGCGCCCGGAAGGCCGTGCGCGAAATCTCCGCGGAACTCATCAAGCTGTACGCGGCGAGGCAGGCCACGAAGGGGCACGCCTTCGCTCCCGACAACGATTGGCAGCGCGAACTCGAGGACGCCTTCTCCTTCGTCGAAACCCCCGACCAGCTGTCGGCCATCGAAGAAGTGAAGCACGACATGGAATCCGTCGTGCCGATGGACCGCCTGATCTGCGGCGACGTCGGCTACGGCAAGACGGAAATCGCGGTACGCGCCGCATTCAAGGCGGTGCAAGACGGCAAACAGGTGGCGGTGCTCGTGCCGACGACGCTGCTTGTCGGACAGCACTACGAGACGTTCGCGTCGCGCTTCGCAGGGTTCCCCGTCCGGGTGGCGCAGCTGTCGCGATTCCAAACCGACGCGCAGGCCAAGCGCACCCTGGAAGACCTGGCGAAGGGCAAAGTCGACGTCATCATCGGCACCCATCGCCTGCTCAGCAAAGAGGTTGAGTTCAAAGATTTGGGCCTCGTCATCATCGACGAGGAACAGCGCTTCGGCGTCGAACATAAGGAGCGCCTGAAGTCGATGCGACTGAACGTCGACGTGCTCACCATGTCGGCGACCCCCATCCCGCGCACGCTCGAAACCTCCATCACCGGCATCCGCGAGATGTCCGTCATCGCCACCCCGCCGGAAGAACGCCACCCGGTGCTCACCTTCGCCGGCCCCTACGACGACGCGCAGGTGCGGGCGGCGATTCGTCGCGAACTCGCCCGCGAAGGCCAGGTGTTCTACGTGCACAACCGCGTGAGCACCATCGAGAAAACCGCCGCCCACCTGCGCGAGATCGTCCCCGAGGCCCGCATCGTCACCGCCCACGGGCAGATGAACGAGAAGCGCCTCGAGCAGGTGATGCTCGACTTCATGGAGCGCCGCGCCGACGTGCTGCTCGCGACGACCATTGTCGAGGCCGGTCTGAACATCCAGACCGCCAACACGCTCATCATCGACCGCGCCGACAACCTCGGCCTCTCCCAGATGCACCAGCTGCGCGGGCGCGTCGGGCGATCCAGGGAGCGCGGCTACGCGTACTTCCTGTACCCGACGGACCGCCCGCTGAGCGAGACCGCGCACGAGCGGCTCGCGACGATGGCGGCGAACACCGACCTCGGCGCCGGCATGTCCATCGCCATGCGCGACCTCGAACTGCGCGGCGCCGGCAACCTGCTGGGCGAAGACCAGTCGGGCCACATCGAGGGCGTCGGGTTCGACCTCTACCTGCGCATGGTCGGCGAAGCCGTGCAGGCCTACCGCGGCGAAATGCCCGAGGCTGAGCCGCAGATGCGCATCGACATCCCCGTCGACGCGAACATCCCCGACGACTACATCAGCTCCGAGCGCCTGCGCCTCGAAATGTACAAGCAGGTGGCAGAAATCCGTTCCGACGAGGACATCGACGCCGCGCGCGCCGAGATCACCGACCGCTACGGGCCACTGCCTGCACAGGTGGAGAATCTGCTGGGCGTCGCGCACCTGCGCAACCTCGCGCGCAAGGCCGGGGTCGAGGAGATCGCGCCGGCGGGGAAAGTGGTGCGCTTCGCCCCCGTCGAGCTGCCCGAGTCACGCAAGCTGCGTCTCGAACGGCTATATCCGGGATCGAGGATCAAGCCTGGTTTCATCATGGTGCCGAAACCCGACGGCGACTACCTCCCCTGGGCGACGACGCTCGTCGAGCAAATCTTCGGCTGACCCAGGCGGCGGGAGTGAATCCCAGTTGCCCTGCGGCTGGTAGGGTACGGCACGTGAAGAAGTCTGCTTGGAAACCGCTGGTTGGTGTCGCTGCCGCGAGCCTGTTGCTCGCTGGGTGTGCACACTCCCCGAACAACGCGGCCGTGGTTGGCAACGAAGTGGTGAAGGCGGATGCCGTCACCGACGTGATGGAGCAGTGCGGCGACTACGTCGCGCAGGCGCCGGAGAGCACCATCGCCGTGTACTCGGCCTTCGGCAAGCTACTGGACCACGACGTGTTCAAGAACTCGGCTCCTCCGCGCGGCCAGATTGAACAGACCATCCAGCAGCAGCTCCCGCAATACGCATCGAACAAGGTCTGCCACGACTTCATCGTCGGCCAGATGTCGTTCGACGCCGCACTCGCCCAGCTGCAGCAGACGGTCTCACCCGACGAATTCACCGCCGCGCTGCAGACCCTCGTCGACGAGGTTGAGCTCAACCCGCGGTACGGCGATCTGAAGCTGCAAGACGGACAGATGACCATCGACAGCGGCTCGCTGTCTGTACCCGCCAAGTAAGTAGTGCCTGACGACCAGCTGCAGCGGCTGCGCCAGATCATGGAGCAGCTTCGCACGGGCTGCCCCTGGGACGCGGAGCAGACCCACGAGTCGCTGCTGAACCACCTCATCGAGGAAGCCTGCGAGGTGGTGGACGCCGTCGAGGACGGCACCGACGATGACCTGCGCGAGGAGCTCGGCGACGTGCTCCTGCAAGTGTTCTTCCACTCCCGCATCGCTGAGGAGGAAGGTCGCTTCTCCATCGACGACGTGGCTCGCGGCATCGCTGACAAGCTCGTTCGCAGGCATCCGCACGTCTTTTCCGATACCCCTGTGCCCGACGACATGTGGGCCAACTGGGAACAACGCAAGGCCCAGGAGAAGGGGCGCAAGTCGGCGCTCGACGGCATCGCCCACTCGATGAGTGCGATTGCCCGCGCGCACAAGGTGATTTCCCGCTCGCGTTCGCACGGCGTCGAGATTGCACTCCCAGCTGCTCCGATCACCGAGGACGAGGTGGGGGAGCAAATCGTCGCGCTCGTGGCGAGGGCGCAGGCTAGCGGCATCGACGCCGACGCGGCCACGCGCAAGGCGCTGCGGCGTCTCGAAGCAGACGTGCACCAGGCGGAAACTGCAAAACTCGCCAACAGTGCCGTCGAACCCGGCGAAAACGCCTAGTTTGCTCCAACTGTTGGCGAGTTTTGCAGTTTCGCTGGCCGGCTCTGGTGCCCTAGAAGAAGGGCACTAGACTGGCAGTGTTCAACGCCAACATCCGAAGGGACTTTCATGGCTTACATCGAGTTCATCCAGGCTCGCGAAATTCTCGACTCCCGCGGCAACCCCACCATCGAGGTGGAGGTTGAGCTTGACTCCGGCGCACTCGGCCGCGCGGCCGTGCCGTCGGGCGCATCTACTGGCGCCTTCGAGGCCGTCGAGCTTCGCGACGGCGACAAGGGCCGTTACCTCGGCAAGGGTGTGCAGACCGCCGTTTCCAACGTCGGCGTGATCGCCGAAGAAATCGAAGACTTCGACGCCAACGATCAGCGCGCCATCGACAACGCAATGCTTGAGCTCGACGGCACCGACAACAAGGGCAAGCTCGGCGCCAACGCCATCCTCGGCGTGTCGCTCGCCGTCGCCAAGGCTGCTGCCGACGAGGCCGGCCTGCCGCTGTACAAGTACATCGGTGGCCCCACCGCGAACGTGCTCCCCGTGCCGATGATGAACATCCTCAACGGTGGTTCGCACGCCGACTCCAACGTCGACATCCAGGAGTTCATGATCGCCCCCATCGGCGCCAACTCTTTCGCCGAAGCGCTCCGCATGGGCGCCGAGGTGTACCACGCGCTGAAGAAGGTGCTGAAGGATCGCGGCCTGTCCACCGGCCTCGGCGACGAGGGCGGCTTCGCCCCGAACCTGGAGTCGAACCGCGCTGCGCTCGACCTCATCGTCGACGCGATCAAGGATGCTGGTTTCAAGCCCGGTGAAGACATCGCCCTCGCCCTCGACGTGGCTGCATCCGAGTTCTACGAGGACGGCTCCTACAACTTCGAGGGCGCTAAGAAGACCCCTGAGGAAATGTCGGCCTACTACGCGGAGCTCGTCGACGCCTACCCGCTGGTGTCCATCGAAGACCCGCTGAACGAGGAAGATTGGGACGGCTGGAAGACCCTCACCGAGCAGATCGGCGAGAAGGTGCAGCTCGTCGGCGACGACCTGTTCGTCACCAACGTCACCCGCTTGCAGAAGGGCATCGACACCGACACCGCCAATGCGCTGCTCGTGAAGGTGAACCAGATCGGCTCGCTCACCGAGACCATCGACGCCGTCACCCTCGCGCACCGCAACGGCTACTCGACGATGATGTCCCACCGCTCCGGTGAGACGGAAGACACCACCATCGCCGACCTCGCCGTCGCGCTGGGTTGTGGCCAGATCAAGTCCGGCGCACCGGCTCGCACCGACCGCGTCGCGAAGTACAACCAGCTGCTGCGTATCGAGGAAGACCTCGACGAGGCAGCGCACTACGCAGGCCGCGCGGCATTCCCGCGTTTCCAGGCCTGATTGATTTCGCTGCACGCATAGTATTGGCGCGTGGCGAAAACTAGTCCTGCAGGTAGTGGTCCGGGTCGCGGTACTCCGCGGTCCCGGACCACTGCGCGTCAGGAGCAGCGCACGCATCGCGAGCGCTCCACATCGGCCGTAGAGAACGAGCCTGAGCGCACCGCACACCCGACGACGACCCCCGCCACCATGATGCGTGCCCGGGGTATCACCTGGCGACTGGTGGTACTCACGGCCGCGGTGTTGGGCACCATGATCTTGCTCGGGCAGAGCCTGCGCATCTACTTCATCCAAGCCGGCCAGATTGCCGAAGAACGCGAGCGCATCGCCGCGACAAAGAAGACGATCGCGCAGCAAAAGGACGAGGTCGAACGGTGGAACGACCCGGAGTACGTGCGCGCGCAGGCTCGCGTCAGGCTCGGCTGGGTGATGCCGGGGGAGACGGGCTATCGCGTGATCGGCCCGGACGGGAAACCCGTCGACGGCTCTGAGACGGTAGGGTCCCTCGTCGAAGCACCCAAAGGCCCTTGGTATGAACAGATGTGGACATCGGTGAAGGTTGCCGACGAACCCGCGGAGGATCCCGATTCGAAGCGCCCTGCCGACGACGATAAGGTGATCGGATTGGAGCCGGAGGGCGAGAGCCCGAAGCCTTCATCGACACCATCGTGAGGAAGGACGCCGTGGGAGTCACCGAAGAAGACCTCGCCATCATGGCGGCGCAGCTCGGCCGTGAACCACGCGGCTGCGTCGACGTCGCCTGGCGCTGCCCGTGCGATAAGCCCGCGGTGACGCGCACTGCGCCCCGGCTGCCGAACGGAACCCCGTTTCCCACCACGTATTACCTCACCTGTCCGCGGGCGGTGTCGATGATCGGCACGCTTGAGGCCTCCGGGCTGATGGCCGAGATGACGGAGCGCCTGCAACACGACGAAGAACTGGCCGCTAAGTACCGCGAGGCGCACGAGTCGTACCTCGCCGACCGCGAGGAACTCGGCCACGTCGAGGAGATCGACGGCAAGACCGCCGGCGGCATGCCCACTCGCGTGAAGTGCCTGCACGTGCTGGTGGCGCACGCCCTCGCCAAGGGGCCGGGCGTGAATCCGCTGGGCGACGAGGCACTGGAGCGCCTAGGCGAGTTCTGGGAGAAGCCGTGCCGCGTGGAGGCGGACCAGTGAGCGGGCGCACCGTCGCAGGCATCGACTGCGGCACCAACTCCATTCGCCTGGTCATTTTTCGCGTCGACGACGGTGAGGTCCGCGAGCTCGCGCGCGAGGTTCGGCTCGCCAGGCTCGGCCAGGGCGTCGACGCCACCGGCGAGTTCCACCCTGATGCACTGGCGAGAACCTTCGCCATTTTCGACGAGTTCCGCGCGCTGATCGACGCGCAAGGCGGGGCCGAGCTGCGCGTGGTTGCCACCTCGGCGGCCCGCGACGTCACCAACCGCGACGAATTCGAGCGCGGCGCCCGCGAACGGCTGGGCGTGGACGTCGAGATCATCTCCGGCGAGGACGAGGCGCGGCTGTCGTCGCAAGGCGTGCTGTCGGGCGTCGAGGCCGAATCGCCGGCGCTCGTGATCGACATCGGCGGCGGCTCCACCGAACTCGTCCTCCTCCACAGCCGCGAGGTGACCCACGCGGTCAGCCTCAACGTCGGCGCGGTCCGCATCCATGAGCGCTTCTTCCGCGCCGATCCTCCAACTCCCGACGAGGTCCGCGCAGCGCGCGCTTGGGTGGGCGAGCAGATCGACAACGCCGGCATCAACTTCACCGAGGTCGCCACGGCGATCGGCGTGGCGGGCACGGTCACCAGCTTCGCCGCGCGCAAGCTCGGGCTGCTGCGCTACGAGCGCAGCCAGATCCACGAAACGCTCCTCACCCGCGACGATATCGTCGCCTGCAGCGACCACTGGCTCGCCACCAGCACCGACGACATCGCGCTCGAGCCGTGCATGCACCCGCTGCGCGCGCAGGTGATCGGAGCCGGTGCCATCATTCTTGACGAGCTCTCCCGCCGGGTGCCGGGTGGCTCGATCCTCGTCAGCGAGACCGATATTCTCGACGGTGTAGCGCTCAGCATGCTCCACTAGAGAAACGCCCTCGTAGCCCAACTGGCAGAGGCAGGCGGCTTAAACCCGCCCCAGTGCGGGTTCGAATCCCGTCGAGGGCACCGATGCGCCAATGCTGTATTGAGTGTCAAACAACACTCGAGATTGCTTGGCTGTGCCGTTACCATGGTTATGGACGCACTCCGAAGGAAGAGAGCCAATGGCAAATCCCATTTTTGGTCGCGGCGAAGGGTTCACGAAGTACCAGCAGCCGCAGCACTACCCCCAGCAGGGGTACGGTCAGCCCGTCGGATACGCCCAGCCAGGCGGTCACCCGCAGCAAGGCTACGGGCAGTACCCGCAGCAAGGGGCGTCGTACGACCCGTACACCCAGCAGCCGTTCCAACAGCAGCAGTACCAGCAGGCTCCGGCCGGTGGAGTGATGACGTACGACGACGTCATCGCCAAGACGGGTATCTCGCTGGGTGCTGTGTTCCTCGTCGCCGCTGTCGCATACTTGTTCACGCCGCCAGAACTGACGTTGGGGCTGTGGATCGTCGGTGGCCTGGGCGGTTTCATCACCGCACTAGTCGTCGCGTTCAAGCGCAACATCGGGCCGGTCTCGCTGGGCATCTACGCCCTGTTCGAGGGTCTGTTCGTCGGCGCTATTTCGAAGTTCTTCGACACGATGTGGCCAGGCATCGTCATGATGGCGGTGCTCGCAACGTTCGTGACTGCTGGTGTGACGCTCGCCGTGATGAAGTTCGCCAACATTCGCCTGGGCGCGAAGTTTAAGCAGATGGTGGTCGTCGCCACCTTCGCCATCGCCGGCGTGATGCTGCTGAACCTGGTGCTCTACCTCTTCGGCGTCGACCTCGGCCTGCGCCAGGTTGGCCCCGGCGCCGGGGCGCTCGCCATCGGCTTCTCGCTGCTGGCCGTGCTGCTGGCGGTGTTCAACCTGGTGATGGATTTCGACGCGGTCCGCGTCGGCGTCGAGAGCGGTGCTCCTGCCAGCGAATCCTGGCGCGCGGCCTTCGGCATCACCGTCACCATGGTGTGGCTGTACGTCGAGATCCTGCGGATCGCCTCGTACTTCGCATCGTCTGATTAATCTGTTCGACGAGTCGACGCCGCTGCCAGCACCCGCGCTGGTGGCGGCGTCGTCGTTGTTGGGGGGGCTGTTACGCCCACACCCACAGCTTGCGCGCGTATTGCGCGAGCAGCGTGTGGGAGCTGTTCGTCCAGTGGTGCTGTCGCCAGGCCCGCAGCGGCACCCACTCAGCTATCTCGGTGGACCCTCCGACGTCGTGCACGACGGGATCGGTGGGGTGCTCGCAGCGCCCTCCGTAGATGAAGCGCAGCGCGTGAAAATCCTCCAGGCGCCCGCTCAGCGAACGCCCGATCCAGTGCTCAGATTCGAGGGCGAGGAGCCGGTCGATGATGATCGATTGCCCCGTCTCCTCGTAGATCTCGCGCAGCAACCCATCCGACGGTGACTCGCCCGGGTTGATGCCCCCGCCAGGCAGCGCCCAAACCCCGGCCGCGTGCGACTGCGCGGAGTTCACGGTGCCGAGCAGCCCCCGTTCCGAAAGAATGAGCGCATACGCCGCCTGGCGCTGCACGGGTACGAGCGTGTCTTCGTTCGGGTCGACGTGCACCCGGAAGCGTGACTGTGGCCGGTTGTCGGCGGGCACCACCTCACGCACGAGCGCCTTGTAGACGATCTCGTCGTCGATCAGCTCGGCGGATAGGGGGCGTAGCTGCACATAGCCGAGATCGAAGAGCGTCACCGCGGGGTGGGCACCGTGCTCGACGTGAAAGTCGACGACGGGGCCACCCACCGGGGTAGTCACTCCAACGACACGCATTCTTCAACCCTAGCTCTACCCCCAAGTGCCACAGGTGGCGTTGTGTGCGGCGAATGCGGCTGGGAACTGGGTAGCATGAGTGCACATTGATCGGAGGGTTGGCATGGAGTTCAAAGACAGCGCGAGCATCGACCAGTCGCGTGTGCGTTACGGCGGGTCGGGCCGCGGGAGAGGCGGACGGCGCGGCGTCGCCGTCGGTGGTGGCGCAGGCGGGATCCTGCTCCTGCTCCTGATCTTCCTCGGCCCGCAGCTGGGCATCGACCCCAGCGCTGTGCTTGGTGGCGGAGAGCCTCAACAGCGCGGGGGCGCGTCGGGACAGGTGGCGAACAAGCCCGAATGCAAGACGGGTGCCGACGTCGACCGCGACCCCGAGTGCCGCTGGCCCGCGTATGTGACGGCCATCGACGGATTCTGGGAAACCCAGGTGCAGGGCTATCGTCGCTCCGAAACGCAGTTGTTCAGCGGGCGCGTTGAGACGGCGTGCGGCGTTGCCAGCTCGCAGGTGGGCCCGTTCTACTGCCCCGGCGACAGCACGGTGTACATCGACACCGACTACATGGGCAAGCTGCTCGACCAGCTTGGCGCCCAGGGCGGCTACGCGGCCGAGGCGTACATCATCGCCCACGAGTACGGACACCACGTGCAAAACCTCACCGGCGCGCTCGCGAAGAGTCGCCAGGGCGCGCAGAAGGGCGCCAAATCGGGCTCGGTACGCGCGGAACTGCAGGCCGACTGCTACGCGGGCGTGTGGTTCCACCACACGATGCGCGACAAGAACTCGCTCATTCAGAACGTCACCCAAGACGACCTCAACCGCATCCTCGACGCGGCCCGCGCCGTCGGCGACGACCACATCCAGGAGCAGTCGATGGGGCAGGTCATTCAAAATGAGTGGACGCACGGCTCATCCGAGCAGCGTCAGCGTTGGCTGCACGCAGGCTTCCAGTCGGGCGACGTGAACGCCTGCGACACCTTCAACACCGACAACCTCTAAGCACTCCTGCCACCCGGTGACCCCGGGGCGCTCACCGGGCGGGGTCAGTTGTCGGTGAGTGCTTCGTCGATGTTGTTCCCGGCGAGGTCGGTGTGCACGGTGCGGGTGCCGCAGCGGATCGTCATGATGGGCTCGAGACGTTCCGGGGGCTGCGCGACGGTGAGCTCGCACGCCTCCTGGGAACTCTTGCGGGCGTTCGACACTGCCAGCACGGCTGATACCGGGTCGATGAGCGACGCCTTGAAGCGCAGCTCCTCGGTGGTGCCGTCCTTGCGGGTTTCGAAGGTGGGCACGTGGTCTTTACGGATTCGGGTGACGATCTCGTCGCCATCGGTGGTGAAGGCCCAATAGCCGCGCTCCTTGCTGAAGCCGAATTGGGTGATGTATTGGTCGCCGGCGGTGACGGCGGCCAGGCCCGCCGCGACGTCGCTCGGTAATGTCACTCCGATGGCGGGGACGGGGGTGGCGTCGCTTTGGAAAAAGACGGTGACCGTCTCGGGGCGTGACGAGATGGATTGTGTGATGGCGGCGCGGCCGTACTCCTGGATTTGGTAGACGAGCTCACCCTTCACGCCGAGCTGTTCGGCGTGAAGGAACATCGTGCCGAGCTTGTCGAGCGGGAAATCGGCGGGGGAGAAGGTGTTTTGCTGAAGGTATTGGAAGTCGATGGTGGCCGTGTCGAGTGCGTCGTTCGCCCACTGGTACGCGATGGGTTTATCGTCGGCGCCCAGGGCGATGAGCGTGGCGGATTCGGGGGTGACGTCGAGCTTCAGCGCCGGACGGTGGTGCGCGAGCTCGTCGAGGGCCTGCACTACGCGCATCGCGTTGTCACCGTCGGTGAGCTTCCCCGTGATCGCCAGTGGGCGAGGGAGCGTCGACGGGTCGACGGACTGGGCGGGGGAGGGCGGTTCGCTGGGGGATGTGGGCGTGAGTTGGCATCCGGCGAGCAGGAGCGCTGCGACGGCGACTACGAGCGGACGGGACATCACCGGGTCAGTCTAACTCCGTGCGGGTTCCCCAACCGGAACGCTGCTGGGGGTCACGGCCGCGCAGTCGATCGATCTGGCGGCGGTCGCGTTTCGTCGGTCGCCCAGCGCCGCGGTCTCGTCGCGCCTGCGGAACGCTCAGGTATGCCGGGCGTGGCGGAGAGTGGTCGATGTAGCAGGTAACGGCGATCGGGGCGCCCACCCGCTTGGTGATGACCTTCGTCACCTCGAAGCGACGCTCCCAGCCGGGCTCGCGGATGGTCACGATGTCGCCGGGTTTCACCGAGTGCGCCGGTTTCACACTCTCGCCGTTGAGGCGCACGTGTCCGCCAGTAACGGCCTTGTTCGCGAGCGACCTCGTCTTAGCGAGCCGCACGCTCCACAACCACACGTCGAGTCTTCCACCCGTCATGCGCGCAGAGTCTACCTGCACGCCGAGGGCTCGTCGGGGCTAGCCCGGCGCCGGTAGCGCAACGGTGTACGGGTCAATATCCTCAGGGGGCATGAGAGAGCTTCGGGCCGTGCGGCCGACCGTGAGAATCGTCTTGACCCTGCTGCTGGCGACGCTGATCGCAGGCTTGGCGCAGCCGGCGCAGGCTGCAGACGAGCGGATCGAGTCGCTGGACGTGGAGTACGCCATCCAACCCGATGGCACCGTGCGCGTCACCACCACCATCGATTGGAACTTCGGAAAGTTGGGCATGCATGGCATCGACTGGGCATTCCTCACCCGCGAGGAGTGGAGCGGTGACGACGACAAGGTCGTGCTGTCGCCGGTGAAGAACATCAAAGTGTCCAGCCCGACGGGTGCCCCGGCGACGTTCAGGGTTCGCACCGAGGAGAAGGGATGGCAGGAGTGGGCCAGGGTCATCGTGAACGAGGATGGGCCGACACTCGATAAGTCGCGCCACACCTACGTCATCCAGCACACACAGAAGGGTGCGCTGCGCACATTCGACGGCAAACCGGAGCTCCATTGGGACGTCACCGGGGTTGACCTACCGCCCATCGTGCAAGCGACGGTAAAGGTCACGGCACCCGGTGGGGTCACGGAGGCGATCTGCCATCCGCCCTCGGGCGTAGACTGCAGCGTCGACGCCAAGGATGGGGCTACGACGTTCAGTGCGCAGGCAGTGAGCGGCATTCTGACCATCTACGCCGGGCTCGTGCCTGGCCAGGTGGCGAACGCACAGCCCATCTTGGAACCGAAACCGAACCTGGCAGACAACCCGGTCTTCAAATTTGTGCGCTCCTCTGTGGACTCCTTTGTGCACTCTCACCCCACGCCCTCCGGGCTGATCCTGGCTGCCCTGGGGGTCGTGATCTCGGCGTGGGAGTCGGTCAAACTACGGTTTAGCGAACGCCCGAAGGACAAGCGCTACCTCAACGCTCCGCCAGGCGACATCGTCGATGGCGGCTCCGTCAGCACGACGCCGCTCGCCGGCGTCATTCCCGTGCGATTCGTCCCGCCTGAAGCCACGCTGGTCGAGGCCGGTAAGGCCCTCAACCGACGCCTCACGGGGTCGACCCTGGCGGCAACCATCGTCGCCGCGGTGCTGGATGGTGCCGTGAGCATCACGACGAATCCCCGCAGCGTGCGAAAAAAGGACGTGGAGAAAGCGACGGGGGACGCCAGCGTTATCTTCAGCAACGCCGACTCCGCCTCTTCCCAGAAACGCACCGCACGCCGCGCGTACCAGAGGATGATGGACGACCTGCGTCTCCGAGGACGCCGCGTGCTCGACCCACAACCGAAACCAGTCGTGAAAAACGGCCCCAAGAATGGCATCGGACTCGCGGTCATTGCTTGCGCCGCTGCCGCGATGCTCCACTGGCTGGAGGTCCCCCGCATCTACGTCGTGTTGGTTGGCGTGTTCGCCGCTGGGTTGCTGCTGGGCTGCATCATCTTCTGGATCATGGTGCCCAAATTCATCGTCCCTCGCACCGCACTTGGCACTGCTATTTACGAGCAAACGGAAGGGTTCCGGCAATACATTGCGAAGGCGGAATCCCACCAGCTGAACTTCGAAGCCGACCGCGACATCTACACCCGCTACCTGCCGTGGGCCGTGCTGTTCGGGCTCACCAATCGCTGGACGAAGTTCTGCAAGCAGCTCGCCCTCGATGGGAAGATCGACGAGCCTGATCTCGGTTCCACGCTCGACAATGGCGCGCTGCGTGACCTTGAGCGCACGTCGCGCCGCTTGGATAGGCGCGACCGCGACAGTCGACGGAGATACCAGGAGATGCCCATCAACACCGGATCCGGTTCGGCGAGCAGCTCTGGCCGCCGCGGCTCGAGCGGCAGCGGCGGCGGAGGCGTCAGCGGAGGAAGCCACTAGTCAGCAGGCACCTCAGGGCGTCGATGGTGCAAGCGCTTTGTAGGATTGCTTCGACTGACTGAAGGAGAACCATGCTGCGCGAGACCATCGACGCCATTCGCCCTACCTCCGACGAGCACCTCGCGGCCGCCCGTGAGCGGCAAGACCAGCTCACCAAACCCGCGGGTAGCCTCGGTGTGCTCGAGGATGTGGGCAACCGACTTGCTGCCATCACACGCCAATGCCCGCCGCCTGTGCCGCGACGCGCCGTCGTCGGCGTATTCGCCGGTGACCACGGGATATGCGCGCAGTCCGTTACGCCTTGGCCGCAAGAAGTGACCGTCCAGATGCTGCTCAACATGGCCTCGGGCGGCGCGGCCATCTCCGTGCTCTCCGACGAACTCGGCGCCTCGACGATGCTCACCGACGTTGGCGTCATGGGCGACTACCCCGAGCATCCCGGCATCCGCAACCGCAACGTCGCCAAGGGCACGGCCGACATGAGCGTCGAGCCCGCGATGACGCGCGCACAGGCCGAACAGGCCCTCGAAGCGGGCATCCAAACCGCACTGGAAGCCATCGACGGCGGCGCTGACATCCTGCTCACCGGCGACATGGGCATCGGAAACACGACGGCGTCCAGCGCGCTGATTGCGGTGTTCACCGGCTCCACCGTCGCCGACGTGACGGGGCGAGGCACCGGCATCGACGACGCCATGCTCGCCCACAAGACGGACGTGATCGAGCGCTCCATCGCCCTCCACGGAGCCAGTCGTGACGACGCCCTCGGCGCGCTCGCGGCCGTCGGAGGCCTCGAGCACGCGGCCATCGCCGGCTACATCCTGGGTGCGGCGTCGCGCGGGGTGCCCGTCGTGCTCGACGGTGTGATCGCCTGCTCGTCGGCGCTCGTGGCCGTCGCGTTGTGTGATGCGGCGCGCGGGTACCTCATCGCCGGGCATGCGGGGCTTGAGCCCGGCATCTACGCCGCGCTGAACACGCTCGGTCTTACCCCGCTGGTCGACCTCGGCCTCCGACTCGGGGAAGGCACCGGCGCCGTGCTCGCGTTGCCGCTGGTGCGCTCCGCCGCACGTGTCCTCGGCGACATGGCCACCTTCGCCGACGCCGGTGTGTCGCACTGATGGCCGACTACCGGGTCCACATCGACGACGCCGACGACCTCGCCCGCCAGCTCCTCGACGCACTCGCGGCGAGGGGCGCCGTCGAACCTCTGGGCGGAGCCTCCGGGCGCGTGCTCGTCGTGGGCGGGGCGCGTTCGGGGAAGTCAGCGTGGGCGGAGGCGCAGTACGCCAACCGCGAGTGCGACTACGTCGCCACCTCCGCCACGCCCGACGATGACGCCGAGTGGGCGGAGCGAGTGCGCATCCACCGCGAGCGTCGCCCAAGCACCTGGAACACGGTGGAAACCCTCGACGTGGCCGGCGTCCTCGCAACCCCCGGCCCGCCCACGCTCGTCGACTGCCTGGCCGTGTGGACCACCCGCCAGCTCGACGAAGCAGGCGCCTGGGAAGACGAACCCGGCTGGCGCGAGAAGCTCGCCGCCGAGCGTTCCCGGCTCATCGACGCGGTGCGCGCCACGCAGCGCGAGGTCATTCTCGTGAGCAACGAGGTGGGCTCGGGTGTGGTACCCGCCACCTTCTCCGGGCGGGTCTTTCGCGACGAACTTGGACGGGTGAACGCCACCGTTGGGGCGGTGTGCGACCAGGTGTGGCTGGTCACCGCGGGCATCGCGAGGCGGCTCAAGTGAGGCCCATCACCGCGCTCGGTCTGTTCAGCCTCATTCCCGTCCCGCCCAAGGACATCGACCGCAAGGCCGCTTCCGGAGCCATGGCCGCCATGCCGTTCGTGGGGCTGCTGCTCGGTGCCCTGGCCGGAGCGGTGGTTTGGGCCGGCGCCGCCGTCGGTACCGCGTGGGTGGGGGCGCTCGGCGGGCTCGCGGTGCTCGCCGCGCTCACCGGGGGGCTCCACCTCGACGGGGTCGCCGACACCGCCGACGGCCTCGGCTCCCGCAAGCCCGCCGCCGAAGCGCTGGCCATCATGAAGCAGTCCGACATCGGCCCTATGGGAGTCATCACCATGGTGCTCGTGCTGTTGCTGCAGGCAGGCGCCATCATCGATCTGACAACGGCATATGCGCCCCTTCAGGCCGGCGCTGCGGTGACGCTGGCGACGGCGGTGGGGCGCACCGGGTGCCTCTTCGCCTCGCGCGGCCCATCCGCCCGGCCAGGTGGCTTCGGTGCGCTCATCGCGGGCACTCCTAGCCGGTTCGCCGTGGCGGCCAACGCCGTCGGGGTGCTCCTGCTCGCGGGAGCGCTCGGCTGGTGGGTATGCGACGCTGTGGGCGCCGCCGCGCTCGCGGGCGCCGTGGCGTGCGCGTACGCGGTGGGGTACGGCTGGGCGCGGCACGTCATCCGTCGGTTGGGCGGTAGCACCGGCGACGTGTTCGGCTCCGTGATCGAAATCACCCAGACCGCCGCGCTCGTGGGGTTGGCCGTCGCCGGTCACGCACTGGCGTAGTGGCCGGTGCTGAGGTCGAGGCGCCCCACCATCGTGAGCGGCCCTGCGATGTCATGCGTGTCGTAGCGCAGCAGCTCCAAGGCCTCCACCTCGAACGGCTCGGGTAGCGGCACCGTCGCCATCCGGGCGGCGGGTTCGTCGAACGGCACCGCAACCGAGTAGAACCCGATGGTGACGTGCGGTCGGTACGGCCGCAGAATCCGGTAGGGGAGCCCCTCGCTCAGCGCGTCGTGGGCCTCGTGCACCCAGGGTGAGCGCAGTTCGAGCATGGGCGAGGGAGGAAATGAGGCCCAGCGCCACGGCGTGATCGGCACCGGACCGCGGCACAGCGGGCGCAGGCGTCGGAGGTCGTCGTTGCGCTGCTTCGGAGTGAACTCCGTGCCCTCGAGTCCACAGTAGGCCACCGTGACGTGCGGGTCGCGTTCGTAGCGGGGGAGGATGAGCCCATCGAGCGCCGCGCGTGCGGGGCGGATGTCTGTGCGGGTGCGGAACCCCCAAAGATAGGCGTGCGGGATGCCGCGGTGCCACTGATAGAAATCGCGGTCCTCACAAGGCATCGTCATGCGGGCACTGTATCGACGTATGCTCGACTGAGCGCACTCCAGAAGGCGATGTTCGCCCTCTGGGGCCCGTTTTTCGCATCTGGAGTGCGCTCAGTCGACTTTCTCCGAGTAGAGGCAGGCGCGAGGTGGGAACAACTGAGGGGCAGCGCGTGGCCGTGGTGGGCGCCGGCCCGAACGGGCTCACCGCCGCGGCGCTGCTCGCCCGTGCCGGCTTCCAGGTAGACGTGTTCGAGCAGGCCGACGACGTGGGCGGCGCCTGCGCCTCCGCTGAGCGATTCCCCGGATCGACGGTGGACCTGGGCGCAGCCGCGCACCCATTTGGCGTAACCAGCCCGGTGTTCCAGGCCCTGGAGCTCGAACGATTCGGTCTCACCTGGCGACACCCCGACATCCCGCTCGCGCACCCGCTCGACGATGCCCCCGCCGCCTTGCTGCACCGAAACCTGGAAGCCACCGCCAGCGGCCTCAGCCGCGACGAGCGCGCCTGGCTGCGGCTCCACCGCCACCTGGTAGAACACATCGACGCCCACCTCGCCAACGTGCTCGGCCCGATGCTGCGCATCCCGCCCCACCCCGTGACGCTGGCGCGCTTCGGGCTTCCCGCGATGTGCCCGGCGCGAACGCTGGGCCACGCGCTGTTCCGCGAAGAAGCAGCCCGCGCGCTCCTGGCCGGCTCCGCGGCGCACGTGAGCGTGCCACTGTCGAAGCCACTCACCGCGTCGTTCGGGCTCCTGCTCAACGCGCTCGGCATGACGAGCGGGTGGCCCGTCGCCGAGGGCGGCTCCGGCGCCATCACCCGAGCGCTCGCGGCGGCAGTGGAAGCGCACGGCGGGCGCATCCACCTGGGCCAGCGCGTCACGAGCCTGCGCCAGCTCCCAGCCCGCACAGTGGTGCTGAGCTTGACGCCGCGCCAGGTGCTGGAGCTCGACGTCGAACTGCCGCAGCGCACCCGACGTCGGCTCGCCCGCTGGCGCTACGGCGCCGGTTCGTACAAGATCGACTACCTGCTCGACGCACCCATCCCGTGGGCCGACCCGGCGGTGAGCGGCGCGGGCACGGTCCACGTCGGTGGCACGCTCGACGAGATCGACCGCGCGGAGGCGAGAGTCGCCGCCGGTGCCATGCCGAGACGTCCGTTCGTGCTGGTGTGTCAGCAGCAGGTGGCGGACCCGTCGCGGGCCAAGTCCGGGCACGTGGCGTGGGCGTACACGCACGTCCCTCGCGGATATGAGGAGCCCGAGCCCGGATACGTGCAGCACCTTGTCACCGCGCAGATCGAGCGGTTCGCGCCCGGGTTTGCGAGCCGCATCGTCGACGCACACCGCACCACCGCGTCGGAGTTAGAACGATGGAATCCCAACCTCGTGGGCGGCGACATCGCAGGCGGCAGCATGGCCGGGCTCCAGGCGCTGCTACGCCCCGGGCTGAGCCTTACGCCCTACACGCTGAGCTCATGTCGCCTCTACCTGGCATCGGCGGCTACGCCACCTGGTGCCGGGGTGCACGGCATGGCGGGGGCGTGGGTCGCCCGAGCCGTTATCCGAGATGCGTGAACACCTGCCCCGGCTTGGGGTGTTCCGAGGCGAGGAGGTCGTCGACGGTCACCAGCGTGTAGCCCTCGTCGCGGAGGTACTTCACGATGGCAGGCACAGCGGCGACGGTGGGCTTGTGGATGTCGTGCATCAAGACGATGGCGCCCGGACGGGCCTCCTTCTTCACCGATGCAATGGTCTTTGCCGTGCTGCGGGTCTTCCAGTCGAGGGTGTCGACGCTCCACAGGATGATCTCTCCGCTCGGGAATTTCGCGAGCGTACTCCGCGTCGACTTGTTGAAGTCGCCGTAGGGTGGGCGCACCGTCTTGGTGCCGTGCCCGGTGATCTTCTTGACTTCCGCCGAGGTGCGCTCTACTTCGCTCAGCACCTTCTTCGACGACAGGCGCGAGAGCTGTGGGTGATTCCAGGAGTGGTTGCCGATCTGGTGCCCCTCCTTGTCCATCCGCTTGATGAGCTCCGGCTGTGAGGCCACATTCGGCCCGAGCACGAAGAACGTGGCCTTCGAACCGGTCTTCGCGAGGGTATCGAGCAGCTGCTTGGTGTGCGGGCCGGGGCCGTCGTCGAAGGTGAGCGCGATGCAGCGCAGCTTTGTGCAGTCGGGGCGATCGCCCGGTGCGGCGGTGTTGACGTCGGTGGGTTGCTGGGTTTTCTCGGGCTCCGAGGGCACCTTGGTTTCCTCGGGCTCCGACGCCTCCTCCGACGGCGTTGACGGCGCCTCCGACGACGGTGTCGCCGTCGGCGCGGGGGCTGGGGTGGAAGGCGTTGGGCTGGCGGAGCGCTCCGGGGTTGCTGTGGGCGTCGGCGTCGCGGCTGGCGCGGAGGAGCTCGGGGGCGCAGTAGAGGTCTCCCCGCTCGCTACCATCGTCGGCGCAGGTGCGCACGCGGAGGCCACCAGCACACCGCAGACGATGCCGCTCATTACCACAGATTTCCAACGCATGGCTTCATTCCACACCCGCGGGCGGGGTTTTCCAAGTTGTGGGAGCACTTCCGGGCATTCCCTGAAAAAACCGGGCACTTGCAACGCCTGCCGTCTAGCATGTGCGCATGATCGTCCGAGCACCGCACGCACCAGGCAGGAGAGCCGACGCATGACGCGTCAACCAGGCGAGCCACTGCGCCGCAGCGCGGCCCAACTCGTCGAGGAAGCCGACCAGAAGGTCACCGCAATCCCCGTCGACGACGCCTTCGCGCTGCTGGACCACCCCGACTGGCTCGTCGTCGACATCCGAGACCCCCGCGAGATCGCCAAGTTGGGCACCATCCCTGGGGCGTTTCGGGCGCCGCGGGGGATGCTCGAGTTCTGGGTCGACCCACTCAGCCCCTACTACAAACCGGCGCTCGATGATGGGCGTCGGCTCCTGCTGTACTGCGGCTCCGGCTGGCGCTCCGCACTGGCCGCGGCGGCGCTGCAGGACATGGGGCGTGACGACGTGGCCCACCTGGCAGGCGGGTTTACCGCCTGGCAGGAGGCCGGGTACGCCGTCGAGCAGTAGCGGCCGGGCTCAGTCCTCGTCGATGCTCGCGAGGAATTCCTTCGCGCGGTCGGTCTGCGGGTTGTCGAGGAACTGCTCGGGCGTGCCTTGCTCGGCGATGCCCTTGTCAGCCACCATGACGATGCGGTCGGCGACGCGCCTGGCGAAGCGCATCTCGTGGGTGACGCACAGCATGGTCATGCCGTCGTTCGCCAGGTCGCGCATGACGGAGAGCACCTCGCCCACCAGCTCCGGGTCGAGCGCGGAGGTGGGTTCGTCGAACAGCATCATGGCCGGGTCCATCGCTAGCGCGCGGGCGATCGCCACGCGCTGCTTTTGGCCGCCCGAAAGGCTGCCTGGGAAGGCATCTTCCTTATGCGACATGCCCACCTGCTCCAGCATCTCTCGCGCCTTCTCGACGGACTCGTCTAACGAGCGCCCGAGCACGTCGCGCTGTGCGACGGTGATGTTGTCCAGCACCTTCATGTGTGGGAACAGGTTGAACTGCTGGAATACCATGCCCACCCGCGAACGAATCTTGTTGAGGTGGCTCTCGCCGTACCGAAGCTCTTCGCCCGCAACGTGGATGGTGCCGCTGCTGATGGTCTCGAGTCCGTTCACGCAACGCAGGAGCGTGGACTTACCGGCGCCAGAGGGGCCGACGAGCACGACGACCTCGCTCTTCTCGATATCAAGATCGATGTCTTTGAATACGAGCGTCTTGCCGAAGTACTTGGTGACGTTGCGCATTTCGACGACGTTGGCATCGTCGGCGGAGGTTTCAAAGAAATCCTGATCGGTGGTTTCGGCGCTCATGCCTTCGCCTCCTTCTTATCGGGGTTCATCTTGCGTTCGAGCAGCGTGACCAAGCCAGTCAGTACCAGCACGATGACCAGGTAGTAGACGGATACCACGAGGTACGCATTGAGCGGCGAGTACGACGACGCCGCGATGTTCTGCGCGGTCCGGAACAGCTCGCCCATACCGATGAACGCCACGAGCGACGAGTCCTTCACCGCGATGATGAACTGGCTGCCGAGCACCGGCAGGATCGCGCGGGTCGCGAGCGGGATCTGCACTCGTCGGAGGGCCTGGAACCGGCTCATGCCGAGCGAGCGGGAAGCCTCGACGAGGCCACCGGGCACCGACTGGAAGCCCGAGCGCACGATCTCCGCAATGTAGGCGGAGTTGTGGATGGCAAGAGCGATGGCGCCAGCCCAGAAGTCGCTGAGTTTGACGTACTGGGTGAGGCCGAAATACAGCAGGAACAGCTGAGCGATCAGCGGAGTACCACGAATCAACCCGATGTAGCCCGCCGCCAACCAGCGCAGCGGCAGGAAGCGCGACATGTTCATCCACGCAATCACCGAGCCGAGCACAACGGCGATGAGCAGCGCCACCGCAGTCACCTGCAGCGTGAGCAGCGCGGCCTTCAAGAAGGTGTCGGCGTGCTCCACGAAGAGCTCACCGAAGCTCGGCGGGCCGTCGGACGCCTCCGAATTCTCCATGATCTGCTTCACCGGCTCGTTGTCGATGTTGCCGGAGATGTCTTCGCCGAAGTACTTCTTCGAGATTTCGCCGTAGGTGCCGTTGTCGATGATGGTTTCGAGCGCTTTGTTCACCTCGCCGAGCAGCGGGTTGCCCTTCGCCACGGCGGGGGCCTGCGTCTCGAGGTAGAGCGGCTCGCCGCACAGCTGAAGGTTCAGGCCGGCCTTCTCGATCTGGAACTGGCCGACCAGACGGTCCGTGAGGGCACCGTCGAGGCGCCCCGTCTCCGCATCTTGCAGTGCGGTGATGTCGGACTCGAAGGTCTTCACCTGCTTGGTGATGCCCTCGTCGGCCAGGTATTTCTCGTAGCTGGTGCCGCTGGCGACGCCAACCGTCGGGTCCTTGGTATCGGTGATGCTCTTGCACTGCTCGCCCTTGCGCACGAAATATTGCGCACCCGACGAGTAGTAGCCGTTGGCGAAATCCACCACCTTTGCGCGTTCTTCCGTGGCGGAGGTGGATGCGACGAGCATGTCGTAGCGCCCCTGCGCGGTGCCCTCCACCAGTGTGGAGAAGCCGGCGGTCTTCGTGACGAGCTTGAGGCCCATCTCGTCGGCGAGCGCCTTGGCGATGTCGTAGTCGAATCCGGTGAGCTGTTCTCCCTCCCAATAGCTGAAGGGGCGGAACTCGCCACTCATGGCGACGACGATTTCTCCGTCCTTGATCAGCTTGGGTTCGCCGTCTTGTTGGCTCTGGTCTCCGCCCGCGCATGCCGTCAACATGAGCGTGAGGAGAGCCAGCACTATGGCGCACGGGGCGAATCTCGTCCGTGTCTTCATGATTTGCCCTTCGGTTGGCTTGTCGATACCACCGAACGCGTCGGCCTCGAAACACGCCTGAAATCGTTATCGACGTGCACCGTGACCACCATCGCTCAGCGGTGGTGTCTTTGTCGACAATACTGGGTTCCGGGTCACCTTTGGGTGGGTATCACTATGTGACAAGCCCATGTGCTCTCCGCCGAGCGCGTATGTCGTCGCTGCTTGGGCATGGGATGGAACGTCTCCTCGCTCGGTATCTGCGTGGATGACCATGGCGTATAGTGTTGTGCCATATCATGCGGTTCCGCATGCGCGTAGACGACGGCTCGGAAGTGACCATGCTCACTGGGATCTCGAGGTCGCCGCTTGGTTGGCAGACGCCAACGTTCAGGGTTCACGACAGGATGGCGATGGCAAGTACGTTCAGTGACGAAACGATCGCGGCGTTCGGGATTACGCTGCGCCCGTTCGTTGAGGCCGATATTCCCCGGATCGTCGAGGCCTGCTCCGACCCCCTCACGCAAACCTGGCTGCCGCTGCCTTCCCCCTACACCCACGAGTCTGCGCGATCCTACGCTTTCGATGCGGCCGCCGAGGCGCTCGGCACGGGAGCGGGGATCGAGCGGGCCATCGATATCGACGGTGAGTTCATGGGCGTTATTGGCCTGAAGGCGACGGATTGGCGGGCGAAGAGTACTGAGGCGGGCTACTGGCTCGGTCCGTGGGCGCGCGGTTGCGGAATCATGGTGCGCGCACTCTGCGCGATAACCGACTGGGCGTTGGATGCTCAGGGTCTCGGACGAGTACAGGTCCTCGTCGCTCCTGACAACATCGCGTCGATGGCTACAGCCCAGCGTGCAGGTTTCGTCCGCGAGGGCATTCTGCGTCGCGCCGGTGTCACCCACGCCGGCCACGTTGATCTCGTCTCTTGGAGTCGTCTAGTTGACGATCCCAGGCCCAGAATTGACTAAACGCCTCGTCGCTCGCATCTCGCCAGTCTTATGGCGTGCTAAGCTCATCGCCGTGAACGTGAACCGGATGTGGTGGACCGCCTAGGGCGGTTCATTGGTTTGCGCGAAGCTAGCAAGATCGCCCCGTAAGGAGGCGATCTTTTCGCGTCTTTGGGGCCAATATCGAAGGAGAAACATGGCTGATCCAGCAGTTGAACAGGGCCACTACCGGGCTAACGCTGAAGGGTTCTTTGGCGAGTACGGAGGCGCCCACCTGCCACCGCACCTTGTGGCCCCCATCGCCGAGGTGCGCGACGCGTACGCTGAGGCTAGGCAAGATCCGGAGTTTATGGACGAGTACCAGCGCTTGTTGCGCACCTACGTCGGGCGCCCGTCGCTGCTGTACTTCGCCGAGAACCTCACCCGCGAACTCGGTGGGGCGAAGGTGTACTTGAAGCGGGAAGACCTCAACCACAGCGGCGCGCACAAGATCAACCACACGCTCGGCGAGGCGCTGCTCGCCAAACGTATGGGCAAGAAGACGCTCATCGCCGAGACGGGCGCCGGCCAGCACGGCGTCGCGCTCGCCACGGCTGCTGCGCTCATGGGGCTCGAGTGTGAGATCCACATGGGGCGAATCGACATCGAGAAGCAGCACCCCAACGTGCTGCGCATGCACCTGCTCGGCGCGAAGGTCGTCCCCGTCGATGAGGGGGGCGCGTCGCTGAAGGAGGCCGTCGATTCCGCATTCGCCACGTACGCAGAGCACTACGAAGACATGTTCTTCGGTATCGGTTCCGTCGTCGGGCCCGACCCGTACCCGTCGATGGTGCGCGACTTCCAGTCGGTCGTCGGCCGCGAGGCTCGCGCCCAGATCTTGGAGCAGGAGGGCAGACTCCCCGACGCCATCGTCGCGTGCGTGGGCGGCGGCTCCAACGCGATGGGTCTGTTCGACGCGTTCCTCGGCGACGACGATGTCCAGATCTACGGCGTCGAGCCGCAAGGAAAGGGCCTCGAGACCGGGCAACACGCTGCCACCATGGCGACGGGCTCACCCGGCATGCTGCACGGCATGCACACGCTCGTGATCCAGGACGCCGACGGGTCTCCGTCGCCGGTGCACTCCATCGCATCCGGCCTCGATTACCCCGGTGTCGGCCCCCAGCATGTGTACCTGAAGGAAGCAGGCCGCGTGAACTACGTCGGGGTCACCGACGAAGAAACCCTGGATGCCTTCCAGCGGCTGTGCCGGCTGGAGGGCATCATTCCGGCGCTGGAGTCGTCGCATGCGGTTGCTGAGGCAATCAAGCTGGCGCCGACGATGGCGTCGGATCAAGTGGTCATCGTCAACCTCTCTGGCCGTGGTGACAAGGACATCGACTACGTCGACGAGGTGCTCTCGGCCCGCGACTGAGGCCCATGTCAGCGAAGGTGACGCCAGGATGACCTATTGGCAAGTAGGTTCGTGGACATGCAGTACGTCTCCTTCGCGGACACGCCACTTTCCGTAGACGAGCTCAATTCTCACACCTGCGTGCTCACGCTCGACGCACCCGTCACCCCCGGTGACACCGCCCGGCTCGGCCGCATGCTGGGTGAGGCGGCGCCCTCGGGCGTCAACCTGCTGGTGTGGGATGAGACCGAAGACGACCCCCGGGCCGCCATCGCGCAGGCCGGGGGGTTGGCACCGATACGCCAGCAAGGCGTTCGTCGACGGTGACCTGGGACGGGTGCCGCCGGTGTCGATCCCCGATGGCTGGCGGTTGGAGACCCTCGCCGATCTCGGCGAGGAGGAATTCTCGAGGCGCATGCTCACCGCATCCGAGGGAGACCCGTTCAGCCCATCCACTGCCCAGACGGCGTTGGCGGATCTGCGAGACCTCATCGCGTTCGCGGAGGGCGCCTTCAAACCGGAGGGATGGTTTGCCGTCTCCGACGGCGAACCCGTCGGTGCGCTGCTGCCGCAGGTCTATCCCGACGACCCTCTGGAGGGCACGATCTTCTACGTCGGGGTCGTGCCGGAGCGCCGTGGGCAGGGGTTCGGGTCTCGGCTGCACCAGCTGGGGCTAGCGATGCTGCGTGAGCGCGGGGCGGTGCGCTACGTCGGCTCCACGGATGAGCGCAACCTGCCGATGCTGAAGGTGTTCGAGAAGGCCGGAGTGCGGGCGGTGCGGCGACAGACGTTCTATCACCGTGCGCCGCACACGCGCTGACCCGTTCGACCCATCTGCGGCGTCTGCCTGGCTGCGAGGCGACGACTTCGAGACCGGCCGCAGGTACTGCGTGAGCATCTCGGTGCTGGGGCTCCACGACAAGCGCGGCGCCACCGAGACGAGGCCGGAGCTATCCGCACGGTAGTACTTGCTCTGCGGCTGATAGTCCAGTTGTAGGAGAGGCGCCTGTCGGTCCAGTGCTTTGCACGCGCGATGACGAGGTCGCGGCGAATCGGGGCCCCGACGGTGTGCGGCGTCCAGGCATTCACGCCGCCAGGCGCGGGGGCCGTCCCACCGGAGAAGGATGCGCAGGGATGTCAGTCGATGGCGCCGACGACCAACCGTGCCAGCCGTTGGACATCGTCGAGAGCCTCGCTCGTCTCGCTGCTCGCGACGACGTCCGCCGCCTGGCAACGCTCGGCCAGGGTGACGAGGTGGTCGGCGTCGGTGACTCCACGTTGCACCACTTCGGAAGCACGTGGCAGGAGGTTGGCGAGGTCGTCGTCCTGGCCGGTCACCATCATCTGCCAGGTGGTGAGGACAGTCGTCGGGATCTTCATGAGCTCGGCGAGCTCGGTGGCCTCACGCGCCACCTGGGAGGCCAGCTCGTGGTGCTGTCGAAGGCTCGCCGTCGCTTCCTCGACGCCCTGACGCAGCGCGCGGGCGAGGTCGGTAATCGCCGGACGGGCGTCGGAGGAGTCATCGTCGATCAACTCGCAGACGAACTGCGCCATCGACTCCGAGTGCAGCGCAGAGAGCGCGATGCCGAAGCGTGTCGTGGCAGTGAGCTCGCGGAGCTGATCGAGGCGCTCGGCCAGGGGCGTGAGGAGGCTCGTGACCTCGGGCATCATCTGAGTCCACATCGAAAGGACGCCGGCGAGTGGGGAGAATCCTTCGCGGCGCTTCAGAATGTCGTCGAACTCTGCAGCTGCGCGGTCACCGTCGTCCGCGGCGCGATGCACGTCCTCGGTGCCGGCGATGAGGTCATCGGTGAGCTGCTGCAGCTGACCGAGCTGGGACACCCAGTTGGAGACTGCGGCGTGGAGTCGATGCGTTGCCCCCAGGAGCTCCCCGAGTGGACCGCCAGCGGCTGGGCGCTGGGGGAGGGCTCCGGCACGCCCCAACACCTCGGCAGGTAGGGCAGTCTGGATGAACGCGTCGTAGCTCGGGATCCCTGCGTCGACGAGCAGCTCAGCGAGTCGCTCGAGTCCGGCCACGGCGGCGGCGTGGGCGCTCGCTCCCTCCTCGCGACGCTGCAACTCCAGCGGGCGTGTCGCCTGGTACAACGATCGGGCTGCGTCGAGCAGAGCAGTCTGCGATGGCGGAATGCGGACCGACAGGTAGTCGTCACCCAGCGGTGTGATGGTGGCAAAGACGGTGTAGCGCGAACCGTCGGCGGCCAGGTTGTCGACGTAGGCGCAGAACGGCTTGCCAGCCTTCAGTGTCTCCCACATCAGCAGGAAGGCGCCGCCTGGCATGGAAGGATGACGAATGATGTTGTGCGGTGCGCCCATGAGCTCGTGCAGGGGGTAGCGCGACAGCCGGACGAACACGCTGTTTGCCTGTTTGATCACTCCACGTGCATCGGTGATGGAGAAGAAGAGATCTTGCGGCGCGACGTCCTGCGTTGCTCCTGTTGGATACACCATGCGAACCTCCGTTGGTGGGCTAGGGGGATGCTACCGGCGAGGGTGAGGACATGCTACTCTCGCGCGCACGGGCGTCGGGCGATTTCGCGATGCGGACCAACCTGTTGCCGGCTTGGTCTGTTTTAGTTGATGGCTATACAATAGTAGGCGTCGTTCACGACCGCCATCGGAGACGTTCGTCGTCGCGCCGATGCTACTGGGCGCCGCGTCGAGCCCCTCCACCAAACCACACGTCACGCCCGGCCCCCTTCCCCAGCCCCCGGGGCCTTGTCGTTGCTTGCAGAAGAGTCGCTCATGGCCAAGAACCTCACTGTCGGATCACCGCTTCGGCTCATCGTCGTATTCACGCTGCCCCTGCTCATTGGCAACCTGTTTCAACAGGTGTACGCCATCACCGACACCATCGTCGTCGGCCGAATGATCAGCGTCGAAGCGCTCGCCGCCGTCGGCGCGTCGGGAAGCCTGCAGTTCCTGCTGTTCGGGTTCGCGATGGGCGCGTCGGCCGGTCTGGCCATCCCCGTGTCCCGCGCGTACGGGGCCGGGGACACCGCCGGAATGCGCAAGGCCGTCACCACCGGTGCGTGGATCAGCCTCGCCATCGCCGTGGCGATCACCCTCATCGGGGTGCTCGGATCGAGCTTCTTGCTGAGGCTGCTGGGCACGCCCGAAGAGCTCATGGCGCAGTCGACGGAGTTCCTCGCCGTGTTCTTCGCAGGGTCGGTGGCCACCGTCGGCTACAACTACCTCACCTCAGTCATCAGGGCGCTGGGCGACAGCCGCACACCGCTGCTGTTCCTCATCCTGGCATGCGTGCTGAACGTCATTCTCGTGATCGTGTTCGTCGGCCCGGCCCACATGGGCGTGGGTGGTGCGGCGCTCGCGACGGTGCTCGCCCAGCTCGTCTCGGCGCTGATGTGTCTGCTGCTGATCTGGCGACGCATGCCCCTGCTGCACGTCGGGCGCTCTGACTGGCACATCGATGTCGCCCGCGTCAGGGAATCGTCGAACCTGGGGCTGACGCTGGGCTTCCAGATGTCCATCATCGCCATAGGCGCCGCGCTACTGCAGTACGGCGTGAACGGCCTCGGTACCGACGCCGTCGCCGCCTTCACAGCCGCCTTGCGCGTGGACCAAGTGGCCGTCGTGCCGCTCGCCAGCGTCGGCATGGCGATGACCACCTTCGTCGCGCAGAACGCCGGAGCCCGGCAGCCTGAGCGAATCCTGCGGGGCGTGCGCCAGACGACCTTCCTCGCCATCGGGCTCGCGCTGCTGCTGGGCCTTGCCATTTTCTTCGGCGGCACGGCGATGGTGCGGGTGTTCGTCGGCGACGGGTCTTCCGCCGTCGTGACGATGGCGCACAACTATCTCGTGTTCAACGCGGCCTTGTACTGGGCGCTCGCGGTGCTGTTCGTGATTCGCAACGTGCTGCAGGGGCTCGGCTCGACGTTGGCTCCGACGATGTCCGGCGTCGCTGAGCTCATCGCGCGTGCCATTATTGGGCTGCTCGTGATCGAGCATGTGGGATTCATCGGGGTCATCTTTGCCGCGCCAGCGGCGTGGTTCGCGGCGCTCATCCCGCTGCTCGGTGCCTGGTACTTCCAGCGCCGACGCCTCGTCGCGCAGGCCCGCGAGGAGTCAGAGGCTGTCGTCGAGACGGAGGACGCAGGCTGTCTGCAACCCTGCCACGCGGCCTGAGCGGCCGGGCGGGCCGCGCAACGCGTGTCCAGATCCGCAAGCCGCGCCATGATCGTGCTCTCATGGAATCCGGACGCGCGTTGGGAAGCCTTGAGGATCAGCTGGGCGTCCGTGTCGCGATGAGCTTGGGAGCGGAGGGCAGCTCGGCCAACTCCGTGCCGAAGAACTCCGGGTACATGCGGCCACTCGCCCCGAACTCCGCGATCGGCACCCACTCACAGCGCTCCGGGAGGCCACTCGTGGTGAGGCTGTCGTCGCGGATCTCCTGGCCGTCGTAGCGCATGAGGAAGTAGAAAGCCACCTCGTGACACTCGCGCCCGGCGAGCTCGGGCGTCGTGGCGTCGGAGAAGTGGTGGTCGTGGATGAACACCAGGCGGTCGATCTCGAGGTCGAGGCCCGTCTCCTCGAGGCACTCCCGCCGGACCGCGTCCTCGACGGTCTCCCCGTGTCGGACGCCTCCGCCGATCGAGTAGTGGTACGGGTCCTGCTCGTTGCCCATCATGAGCACCGCGCCGTCGTGGATGAGCACGGCGCAGGCCCGCAGCCGGAACCAGCGGCCGTCCTCGTCGAACGTGCAGTCGCGGGGCTCGTGGTGCATGTTGACTCCTTGGAAGTGGCCGGGCGCGCCCTGGCAGACTGTACCAATGACGACGATCGTGACCCTCGGCGGCGGCGGATTCTCAATGTCCGACGACGGCCGCACATTGAGCCCGATCGACGAGTATCTGCTCGAACTCACGGGCAAGCGCCATCCGCGCGTGTGCTTCGTCGGCACAGCCTCGGGAGACTCCGACGACTACCGCGCCAGATTCCTCCACGCCTTCGCGGGACGCGCGGAGTGCTCGGCGCTGACGTTGTTCGGCAAGCCCGAGTACGTCCATCCGGCGATACTGCGCGAACAGGATCTCATCTACGTCGGCGGCGGCTCGACGGTGAACCTCTTGGCGATCTGGAGGCTTCACCAGGTACCCGAACACCTCGCGGCTGCGGCCCATTCCGGTGCGATCCTCGCAGGCATCAGCGCTGGCATGAACTGCTGGTTCGAGGCAAGCTCAACGGACTCATTCGGCGCACCGGCGCCGCTGCACGACGGGCTCGGTTGGCTGCCCGGCACGGCGTGTCCCCACTACCTCGGCGAGCCGCACCGACGCGATACGCTGCACCGTTGGGTGGCTGCTGGAGAGTTGCCCGACGCCTGGGCTGTCGACGACGGCGTCGCGATCTGCTGGCGAGACGGTTCGGTGTCGGAGGTAGTCACGGAGAGTCCAGGCAGGACGGCCTATCGGGTCAGCAGGGAGGACGACGCTGCACACGAAGCGGCGTTGCAGGCGAGAGAGCTGCGCAACGGCCTCTTCGGCTGACTGCCGGTCCGCCGCCAGGCCAGCCGGCCATCGTCGTGCCACTCATGGGCATGGGCGTCTCCATGACCAGCTACGCGGCCCAGAACGCGGGCGCGCACCAGCCCCGGCGGATTCTCGTCGGGGTGCGGGACACCCTGCTGCTCGCCATCGGCTTCTGCGTCGCGCTCGGCGTCGGCATCGTGCTCGCCGGACCCGGCTTGGTGTCGATCTTCGTCGGCGACGGTGCGCCGGACGTCGTGCGGATGGCGCACTAGTACCTCGTCATCAACGCGGCGCTCTACAGCGTGCTGGCGCTGCTCGTGGTCGTTCGGAGCGCGATCCAGGGGCTGAGCGTGACGCTCGCGCCCACCGTCTCCGGGGTGTGCCAGCTGGCGGCCCGCGGCTCGATTGGCCTGTGGATGGTGGACAAGGTGGGGTTCATCGGCGTGATCTTGGCCGGGCCGTTCGCGTGGGCGGCCCGGGCTCATCCCCGTCCTGTGGTCGTGGTTCTTCCAGCGACGGCAGCTCGCACTCGAGGCGCGGGGTGAGTAGCGTGAACGCGTCTTACCATCACGCACACGCCGAAGGAGATGGACCGTGACTGAGCAGGATACGACGCTGCGGCCGATCAGCCCCGACGAGGGGCCGCTCCTTGAGCGCGCTACCCTCGGCACGATGAATTGGTGCGGGGAGCGATTCACGATAGACGAGATCCGCTCGCGCCCGGAGTTCCGGCACTACACGCGTCTCGACGAAACCCGCGGCGACTTCGGGGTCGTCGCCGAGACTGATGGTCGTCCCGTGGGCGTTGTCTGGGCGCTGTCGCTGCCCGACGACGACCGCGGCTACGGCTTCGTCGACGAGTCCACGCCCGAGGTGAGCTTGTGGGTGGACGAGGCCGCGCGCGGACGGGGCTTGGGCCGCGCATTGCTGCGGGCGGTCGTCGCGGAGGCGGAAGCGCGCGGGCTGCGGCAGGTGAGCCTGTCCGTCGAGGCCGACAATTTCGCCGTGCGCCTGTACGAGGCGGAGGGTTTCGTCGCAGTGCCGGGGCGGGAGACCGACGGGGTCATGCTGCGCCGGATCCGCTGACCGGCGGCGTCGCACGTCCGACGGGGCAGTGGGCGGCGCCGGAACAGCCACCGCGGCTGATCGGACGCCTCGGCTTCACAACTCGTCGCCAGATCCTGTAATCGCGCCATGATCGCGCTCTCATGAAATCTGGATGCGCGTTTTGGAGTGTCGGGGCGCGCAGGCGCAGGCCCGTGGCTGGCGCGAGTTGCGGCACTGCCGGGGCGTCAGTCCTCGCCCGGTCCGCACTCCGCCCGGATGGGCGAGTCGGGACTGCGCAAGTGATGATCGTCCTCGGCCGTTGGGACGATCTCGTTACCATGGAGACATGTCCGTCACACCAGCCTCCGGCTTCGCGCTGTTGCGGGAGCGGCGCGAGGAGATTCGTGATGCCGTGGCGCGCCGTCGTGGCACGGGCGTGGTGCGCGTCTTCGGTTCGGTGGCTCGTGGTGACGACGCCGAGGGCTCCGACATCGACCTCCTCGTCGAGTTCGAGAAGGGCGCGTCGCTGTTCGATCAGGCCGGTCTGGAGATCGACTTGGAAGAGCTTCTGGGACGCCGTGTCGATGTGATGTCTTTGCATGCGCAGGGCCGGGCCGCTGACCGGGCCCGCGAGACCGCCCGGGATTTCCTGTGACCAAGGCGGAGCACAGACTCCCAGAGCTGTTGCAAGGCTGCGCCGCGCTGCGAGCCCAAGCCGCGTACCTGACGGGCCTCGGCGAGGCCGAATTCTGCTCGTCGGGTGTGGCGGGTCAGGTGTCGCGTCTCGCTGCTGCCCAACTCATCATCCAGGTGCAGGCTCTCGTGGAAGACCTGCCCGATGTAGCGGTCGAACGACTCCCATCGATGACGTTGCGCGAGATACGCGGTATGCGAAACAGACTGGCCTACGGCTATGGAGATATTGACGTGGCGATGATGTGGGACACCATCAGCCGCGACGTGCCTGAATTCCTCGGCAGGTATGACAGCAGTCATGCGCGAGAGTTCCCCTGAAATGGAGCGCAATGAGGTTGAGCGGCCGCTCAGTTGCGGAGTGTCCACGGTGCGGGCTAGCGTCGTCAGTGGGAGGTCCGTTTCCAGCTGATGTTCCCGTCTGCTGCTTCCACGAGCTCGAGGGTCACGGCGTCCTCGTCATCTCCGTACCACCCGATGAGCTGTTCTTGGAGGTGAACCTCGGCGAGTGACTCATCCTCCGGGGCGAGTTGAGCCACGTATCTCTTGTAGAGTTCGCTGTCTGGGATGAGCACGGTGATCTTCGGGTCCGTAGACAGGCGAACGCTTCGGATGGCTATGTGCTCACGTGAGAGCACTCGCAGGAGAGTGCGTGCCGCGGCGTCGTTGAATACCTGATGATGCATGGCCGTGCCTACCTTGAGTGGAGCTTCGATGAAGAGCGTGACGCGAAGTCAGGACTCGGGCCCGCACTTCACACCCGTGGCGTGCACGGGGCAGTAGCCGTCGGGGTTCCCCAACAGTTATGAAAGCAGTCATGGTCTACGAGGGCATTGGTGGCGTCGGCTGGTCGGTAGTCGTTCGTGGGAGAGGCAGTTGCACAGATGCATTGAGAAGTTCGATTCCTAAGATCACTCCAGCCGCATTGAAGGTGACTACAGCCTCTACCTCGCCCGCTGGTCCGAAGATGGGATAATCGGTGGTTGGGGCAGCTACCTGAGAATCCTCGAAGGTTACCATCGCGGCGTTGCAGCTACGGTCGTAGTCGACTCGGGCAGCAAGTTGATATCGGATCATAGCAGTTCAGGAGCCACCGGGATACCCCAAGAGCCGGCCCCTCCGCCTCCTGACCCCGTTGGCCACCAGGCAGTAACGACGACGCCCTGAGCGTTCATAACGACAGCAGGTCGTTTTGGAGACTGAAAGGAACTTCCTTGGTAAATCCAAGTCTTCTGGGTGGGCTGCCATCTACCGCGTGAGCAGTTGACCCTGACTGAAGCTTCGACTTCGCTCTTGCTGATATCGCGGGTCGACATCTGCAGTTGTGCATGGATGGTGTATCCCGTGACTTTACAGGGCCCAGCTGCGCTTGCTTCCGTTGGGAAAGTGGCGGCCAGAGCCGCGAGTGCAAGCGTAAGGAGTGTCATCAGGGCGACGCGAGTTCTCGTCAGGGTGCTTGTAGCCCCACTTGTGTGCTTCATGTCCGAAGCGTATATCAGTGAATGTTCGGGCATGCGGCGAAAGTGCAATCTGGGACCAGGGTCATACGTCATTTGGTGAGCATGAGACTCCAGTCCGATGGTCGCACGCGTACCCCGCTGGATTCTTGTGGAGGTACTGCTGGTGCTCCAGCTCGGCGTAGTAGAACCGCTGGCCGGGCGTGATCTCCGTCGTGATCTCGCCGTAGCCAGCCTCCGTCAGCGCAGCCTGGAATCGTCGCTTCGACGCCTCTGCCGCGGCGTGTTGTTCCTCGTCGACCGGGAAGATCGCGGAGCGGTACTGGGTGCCGATGTCGTTGCCCTGGCGGTTGAGCTGGGTCGGGTCGTGCGCTTCCCAGAAGATGCGCAGCAAGTCGTCGTAGGTGACGCGCGACGGGTCGAAGACCACCTGCACCGTCTCAGTGTGGCCGGTCTGGCCGGTGCATGACTCCTGATACGTGGGGTTGGGGGTGAAGCCGCCCATGAATCCGACGGCGGTATTCACCACGCCGTCGGTGTTCCAGAACATGCGCTCCTCGCCCCAGTAACAACCGAGTGCGAAGTACGCCATCTGACAGCCGGCGGGAACCTCGTCGAGGGGGATGCCGAATACCTCATGGCGGGGGATGGGGTTCAGCACCGGCTCATCGCGGCCGGGGAGGGCCTCGTCGGGGGAGACCATCGTCGGTTTCCAGTTGCGCTGCAGCCAGCCCATCACATCAATGTCCATGGGGCCAGTGTGGCACTTCGCGCAAGTGGATACCCGGCGCAGAACTGCAAAACTCGCCAACAGCGGCTCACAAGTGCCCGAATATCGGGGGAGGCGACGCACTGTTGGCGAGTTTTGCAGTTTGCTATGCCGGGATGCGCCAATCGATCGGCTGCGCCCCCTGCGCCTCGAGCGCCTGGTTCACCCGCGAGAACGGGCGGGAGCCGAAGAACCCGTTGTGGGCAGACAGCGGCGACGGGTGCGGCGACTTGATCACCGGCACGCCGGGCAAGAGGCGCTCGGCTTGCTGCGCGTCGCGGCCCCACAGCAGCGCGACGAGCGGCCCGCCGCGGTCGGCCAGCGCCTGGACGGCGCGCGTCGTCACCGCCTCCCAGCCTTTGCCGCGATGCGACGCCGGCGCCCCTGGCCGTACGGTGAGCGAGCGGTTCAGCAGGAGCACGCCCTGCTCGAACCAGTGCGTGAGGTCGCCGTGCGGAGCCGGGGGAATGCCCAGGTCGTCGTAAAGCTCCTTGTAAATGTTGATGAGCGACTTCGGAATGGGGCGCACGTCGGGAGCGACCGAGAAGCACAGCCCGACGGCGTGCCCCGGCGTCGGGTAGGGGTCTTGCCCGATAATCAGCACGCGTACGTCGGCCAGCGGCAGCGTGAAGGCGCGCAGCACGTCGGGGCCGGCAGGGAGGTATCCGCGGCCGGCGGCGAGCTCGTCGCGAAGGAATTGACCCATCTGGTGGATCTGCGGCTCGACGTCGGCGAGTGCTTCTGCCCAGTCGGGGGCGATGAGTTCAGACAGTGGCGCGGGCATGCCCAACACTCTGCCACGCCGCGCTCTCCCCGTCGAAACCGCCACAACCTTCCAGAATGGAAAGTTCACCTTTACAATATGCAATATGGCGAAGCTGAATTTTGAACCCATCCTGAACGACTTGGCCGAGGGCAAGATCACCGCCGACGAGGCCCGTCGCCGCATTGAAGAGCTCAAGCAGGTAGCGAAAGCTGCGGAAGACGTATCGGAACCCGCGTCGGAACAGTCGTCGGCGGAGGGCGCGCAGGCCCGGAACGGCGGGTTGGAGCGCGTGCAGATTCAGGCCACGGGCCGGCGGGTGCGCATCGAGGGCGACTCGCAGGTGGCGACGCTGAGCGTCGAAGGTGAGCACGTGCTGCGGCGCACGGGCACTGTGATGGAGATCAACGCCACGGGCGAGCTCGGGCCACGATTCGACGGGTTCTCGCTCATCCGTCCCCCGCGCACGCGGGAGCACCTGAGCGATATCGCGCTCGGCAAGGAGCTGCTCGTAAAGGTGAACCCGAAGCTCATGGTCGACGTGGAGATCACGACGGGCGGCCTCAAGGTGCGCAATCTGCCGCGCCTGGGTCGGGTGCGAGTCACGGGCGCCAACTGCTCGATCGAGGACGCGGTCGAAGTGCAGGATCTGCTCGCCCAGGCCGGAGGCGTCACCGTCGAGGGGCCCATCAGCCAGGGGCGCTCGAAGCTCCGCGTGGAATCGGGCGCCATGACTGTGGTGCTGACGCCGGGCGCGAATGTGTCGGTGACGGGGGAGACGAAGCTCGGGCGCATCAACTGGCCGAGTGAGTCGGCGGATGTCGATGAGTACGTCGTCGGCAATGGCGCCGCCAGGCTGAAGATGAGCGTCGTGATGGGCATGGCCACGCTGAAGGTGGAGGAGTGAGCATGGCGAAGACCTACCACGCGCCCTCGGACTGCCCGGTGTGCGGCGACGAACTCATCATCATCAGCAAGGGATGCCGGCAGTGCGGCACTGAGCTGCACGGTGAGTTCTCCGGCACGGAGTTCGACGCCCTCGACGAGGCCGAACTCGACCTGCTCCGCGTGTTCCTCGCGTCGCGCGGCAACCTGCGCGAGGTGGAGAAGCACCTCGGCGTCTCCTACCCGACGGCGCGCTCCCGCTACGACGGGGTGCTCGCCAAGCTCGGCCTTACCCCGCGCGTCGACGACGAACTTCGCGGCCCGATGCCGCAACGGGCGGAGGAGTGGAGCGAGGAAGACGCCGACAGCGAGTACGGCACTCCCGTCGCGGAGCAGGACGACCTGCTCGCGCGCGTCGCGGCCGGCGACGTCTCAGCCGCTCAGGCGGCGAAGCTGCTGGCAGACGAATGACAATGTGCGACTGAGCGCACGCCAGATGCCGAAAATGGGCTGCAGAGAGCGTTTTTTCGCATCTGGAGTGCGCCCAGTCGCGCGAAGGCAGACATACGAAGGGGCCGCGCCGGGATGATCTTCGGCGCGGCCCCTCGATGCCCTACTTCGTGCGGGTTAGAGGTTTTCCACCTTGAGGATGGTGACGTGGATGGTGTTGCCGTTGGGAGCCTGGTAGCTGACCTCGTCGCCCACCTTCGCGCCGGTGACCGCTGCACCGAGCGGCGCCTGTGGTGAGTACACGGCATAGTCGACGGAGTCGTCGACACCCAGTACCTCGCGCGAGCCGAGGAGGAACGTGTCGGTGTCGTCCTCGTCGCCGTCGAAGGCGATGGTGATGAGCTTGCCGGGCGCGACCTCGTCTGGGTGGCCGGCTGCCTCGCCTACCTCGGCGCGGCGCAGCAGGTCTTCAAGCTGGGCGATGCGGGCCTCCATCTGGCCCTGCTCTTCGCGGGCGGCGTGGTAGCCGCCATTCTCGCTCAGGTCGCCTTCTTCACGGGCGGCGGCGATGCGCGCGCTCACCTCGGGGCGACCGACGGTCTTCAACTCGTTGAGCTCGGATTCGAGCTTGTCGTAGGCCTCTTGGGTGAGCCACACGACGTCGGTTGCTGTTGCCTCAGTGTTTTCGGACATTCCGCAAGCTTATCACCTGCGGCACTACCCACCGGCGATCGTGCACCCGCGTTGGTCGACTGCGACGGGCTCCTTCACCGTCGCCACCGTGAAGGTGTAGGCCTTGAGCTTGTTGGCGTCGGCGGGGACGTCCACCGTCGTTTCCCCGACTTCTTCGTACGAGTCGGCTTGCGCGACGAGCTTGCACTGGGCCGGCTTGGATGGGTCGGGGCGCTGCACCACTAACTCGACGGTGACCTGCGAGGGGGAGTCGACGTTGAAGCTGCGCACCATCGCTTCCACCGGCGGGGTGGAGTGGCGCCATGCGGAGATCACCGTGAGCACCATCGCGACCCCAATACCGACGGCGAGCCCGCCGTAGATGAGGTAGTCACCCACGGATCGCTTGGGATAGCGCCGCGCGATACGTTCCTCGTCGGCGGTCATCGCTGAGCCCCCGTGCTGCGGGCTGGTTGCGTGTTTTCGCCGTGCATGAGCCACGCGGACAGCACGCCGCCCCCGGCGCCGCCCAGGTGGGCTTGCCAGGACACGCCCGCCGTCGTCGGCAGCACGCCCCACAGCACGCTGCCGTACAGCGCGAACACCACGACGGCGATGAGGATCTGTTTCCAATCTTTCGTGAACAGCCCCCGCACAAGCAGGTAGCTGAGGAACCCGAACACGATGCCGGACGCGCCTGCGGTGTTCGACCACGCCGGAGAAATCAGCCACACGGTGAGACCGGAGGCGAGGATGGTGACCACCAACGTGGTGATGTACTGGAAGCGTCCGGAGAGGTAAATCAGGATGCCGAGCACTAGGAACGGCACTGAGTTGCTGATGAGGTGCCCCCAGCCGAAGTGCAGCCAGGGCGCGAGGAACACGTCGCCCAGCTCGGAGAAGCGGCGGGGCGTGATGCCGAACTTGTCGAGGCTGTTCGCGGTGATGGTGTCGATGGCTTCGAGAATCCACATCATCGCGACGAGGCCGCCGTTGACGACGGAGGCGCGGACGATCGAGTGCTGTTCCTGCGGCTGCGAGGGGCTCATGGCTCCATTGTCCCATGTGCCCCAATCGCGCCTCGCAGCTAGCCTTGGCGGCATGGTCAACCAACTCGCCAACGCAGCCAGCGATTACCTGCGCATGCACTCCACGCAACCCGTCGACTGGTGGGAATGGGGCGACGAAGCCCTCGCCGAGGCGGCACGTCGCGACGTGCCCATCCTGCTGTCCATCGGATACGCGTCGTGCCACTGGTGCCACGTGATGAGCGAAGAATCGTTCGACGACGTGGAGACTGCGAAGATCATCAACCACCATTTCGTGCCGGTGAAGGTCGATAGGCAGCAGCTCCCCGACGTCGATGCCGTGTTCATGACGGTCACCCAAGCCATGAACGGCGGCGCGGGCGGGTGGCCCATGACGCTGTTCCTCACCCCCGAGGGGCTCCCGTTCTTCGCCGGCACCTATTTCCCGGCGGAACCCGCGCCTGGCCAGCCGTCGTTCACGCAGGTGCTGACCGCGATGGTGCAGAGCTGGAAGGCGCAGCGCGACCAGCTCACGTCGACGGGCGAGTACGTCGCGAAGCAACTGGAGCGCATCACCGTCGAGGTAGCCGACGAGGCCCCGGACCTCCGCGAGGCCATCGACGCCGTCGAGGGGGCGTTCGATCACGTCCATGGCGGCTTCGGCGGGGCGCCGAAGTTCCCCGCGCCCACCCTCGTCGATGCGTTGCTGGTCAAGGGGGATCGACGATCGCTCGAGCTCGCGCAGCGCACCCTGGAAGCCATGGCTCGAGGCGGCATCCACGACCAGGTGGGCGGTGGCTTCCACCGCTACTCCGTCGACGCCGGATGGGTGGTGCCGCACTTCGAGAAAATGCTGTACGACAACGCGCTGCTGCTGGGCGCCTACGTGCGCGGCTGGCGTCGCACCGCCGATCACGATGCGGGCCTGCGCGCGCTGCTCGAGCGCACCGCGTACGGCATCGTCGAGTTCCTCGCCCGCGAGATGACCACCGACGATGGCGCCTTCGTCGCGGGGCTCGACGCCGACTCGTCGGACATCCGCAGCTCGGTGCACGAGGGCATCTTCTATCTCTGGAACCCGGATCTGCTCGTCGACGCGCTCGGTGAGGAGGATGGCAACTGGGCCGCCGACGTGTTCCACGTCACCACGCAGGGCACGTTCGAGCACGGGCTTTCGACGTTGCAGCTGCGCGGGCGTCCGCAGTTTGATCGGCTGCAGAAGGTGTGCGACGCGCTGCTCGTCGAGCGTGAACAGCGCTTCAGGCCCGCCACCGACCACCTCATCGTCGCGTCCTGGAATGGGTGGACGATCTCGTCGCTCATCTGGGCGGCGCTGGTATTCAACGAGCCCGAGTGGCTGCAGCTGGCGCGCCGGGCGGCGGAGTATCTGGCGCGGGTGCACCTCGTCGACGGTGGGCTCAGAAGGTCGTCGTACGCCGGGGAAGCGTCGGCCTCAGATGGCGGCGCCGAAGACTACGGCGTGGTGGCCGAGGCGTTCTCGATGCTTGCCGGAGCGACGGGGGAGCGCGCATGGTTGGACCACGCGGTGCAGCTGCTGGAGGCCGGACTGGAGCGTTTCTCCGCCGACGACGGCGGCTTCTACGACGCGGCGGACGCCGGGCTGTTTCGTCGCGCCCGGTCGGTGACCGACAACGTCACCCCATCGGGCACGAGCGCGATGATCGCGGCGCTGCGCCACGTCGGGTTGCTCGCGGAGCGCCCTGACTTCGTCGAACGCGCTAATCTCGCCGCCCGCACCACGTGGGGCACCGTCGCCGAGAACCCCGCCTTCGCCGGCGCCGCGCTCCAAGACCTCCTCATCTCCGACGAGGCCCGTCGCGGTTTGAAGCCTGCCGTGGCGGTCGTCGTGAGCGACGATCCGTTCGACGAACTCGCCCGCGCCGCGTGGCGACTGGCACCCGCCGGGTCAGCGGTGCTGACGGCTCCGTCGGGTACCCCTGGTTGGGGGAGCCACCTCGAAGGGCGTAGCGAGCGCGGGGTCTGGGTGTGCCGGGGCACGCAGTGCTTCGACCCGGTCGACGACTACCGCGAGCTCAAGACGCCGCTGTGGAGCCGAGTCTGAGCTGCCCAGCAGGCGGAAGGGCTCACCGTTGCCCGGGCTGAACAGATCGCTCACGCGTCGGTCTTATCCTCGGGAGGCGGAGGATCGTCGGGGTAGGTGCCGGTCTCGTAGTCGTAGGCGACGGGGTTGCCGTCCTCGTCGGTGCGGGCGTACCAGTCCGTGACCTCCTCCGCGGTGGAGTCAAAGCCTGCGCCCACTGCGCGCTCGCTGTTCGCCGGGACGGGCGCGACGGTGATCTCGAAGTTATCGCCGTGTTCCTCGATGCCGTGGCGGACGGCCTTCTCTACGGCCGCCCGCTCGTAGCCGCGACGGATCACCAGTGGATCCATGCGCATTTCCTTCACGAGCGCGATGGCCATGAGTACCAACACGACGGCGAAGGGCAGTGCGGTGATGGTGATGAGGTTTTGCAGGCCCTGCAACGCATCGCGACCGCCCATGAGCAGCATCACGATGGCGATCCCGGCCATGCAGAGGGCCCAGAAGGCGGTGATGAGCTTGTTCGGGTGCGGGTTGCCGCCCTGGGAGAGCTGCGAGTTGACCAGCGAGGCTGAATCGGAGGTGGTGATGAAGAACACCGCGAGCATCACCATCACCAGCGGAATGATGATGCTGCCGCCGTCGATCTCGCCCAGCACTTTGAAGAAGACCTCCTCTGGAGCGGGGATGTTGGCGGGGTCGTTGCCCGGGGCGAGGGTGCCGTGAGCACGCTGCAACCAAATGGTGGTGCCACCCAGGATCGTGAACGCGAGCACGATGATGCTCGAAGGAATCAGCAACACACCCAGGATGAACTGCCGTACGGTCCGGCCTCGGGAGATCTTCGCTGTGAAGACGCCGACGAACGGTGCCCAGCTCACCCACCACGCCCAGTAGAACGTGGTCCAGCTCGAAAGAAACGTGCGCACTTCCTCGCTGTCGGCGGTGGTGGCGGCGAGCATGTCGGGCATCGTGCCGAAGTACTGCACGATCACGCCCGGGATGATGTTCAGCAGGAACACCGTCGGGCCGACCACGAAGAAGAAGATGGCGAGCCCGACGGCCAGGACGAGGTTGATGTTGGACAGCCAGCGGATACCCTTCGCCACGCCGGAGACCGCCGAGATGATGGTGCCGATAGTGAGCAGCACGATGATGCCGAGCGCGAGTGCGTTGCCCGCAGGCGACCAACCGGTGACGAGCTCGAAACCGCCAGCGATCTGCAGGGCGCCAATGCCGAGGCTCGCGGCAGTGCCGAACAGCGTCGCGATGATTGCCAGCCCGTCAATGATCCGCGCACCCGGCCCCTTGGAATCCCCGCCCCACAAGGGGGTGAGGATGGAGCTCATCAGTGGGACACGGCCCTTGCGGTAGGAGACGTAGGCGACGGCGAGCCCGACGATCGCGTAGATCGCCCATGCGTTGAGGCCCCAGTGCAGTGCCGCTTGTGCGAGCGCCCCCTTCACGGCCTCGACGGTGGCCGGCTCGTAGAGGCCGGGCAGCGGTGAGAGGTAGTAGGTGAGGGGTTCGAGCGGGCCGAAGAAGATGATGCCGATGCCGATGCCTGCGCCGAAGAGCATCGCCGCCCAAGAGATGGTGGAATACTCGGCCGGTTCGCCGTCGAGGCCGAGTGGGATCCTGCCGAAGCGCGAGAAGGCGATGGCCAGCAGGAAGATCACCATGCCGATCGCGAGGCTGTTGAAGATCCAGCCCAGGTTCGTCATGATCCAACTGAGCCCGGCGGTGGAGGTGGCGAGCACATTCTCCGGGGCGATGACGCCCCACGAGACGAACGCGGCGATCGCGACGCCCACGACGACGAGGATCACCTTGTCAATGCCGTAGCGCACCTTCTGATCCTCGATACTCACCCCCGGCACGAGCGCGGGATGGATCCCGTGCGGGTAGCCCATCTCCTTGAACACCTGCCCTGCGCGACGAGCGGTGGCGCGGGCGGCTGCGGCGGCGGTGCGACGTGGGGGCGCGGCTGGTCGGGTAGCGGAGGCCGAGCGGTCGTCGTCGGAGGAAGGAGCGTCTGGGTTGGTTGCCATGCGGACCAGGTCCTTGTGTCGTGGGGGTTTCGCTGTCACCTTATCGAATGGCTTGTGCGGGCAGCGGCGCGTCCGACACCGACCGTGGTGCGAGCGCTCACCCGTCGAGCATGTCGGCGACGAGCCCGGCGATCTCCGAGCGCTCGGAGCGTTGCAGCGCCACGTGTGCGAAGAGAGGATTGCCCTTCAGCTTCTCGACCACGGCGACGATGCCGTCGTAGCGGCCGACGCGGAGGTTGTCGCGCTGCGCGATGTCGTGGGTGAGTACGACGCGCGAGTTCTGGCCGATGCGGCTCAGCACCGTGAGCAGCACGTTGCGCTGGAGCGACTGGGCTTCGTCGACGATCACGAAGCAGTCGTGTAGCGAGCGCCCGCGGATGTGGGTGAGCGGCAGCACTTCGATCATCTCTTGCTCGATGATCTCGTCGATGACGTACCGGTTGGTGACCGACGAGAGCGTGTCGAACACCGCCTGGCCCCAGGGTTGCATCTTCTCCTCAGCGGAGCCGGGTAGGTAGCCGAGCTCTTGACCACCGACGGGGTAGAGGGGCCTGAAGACCATCACCTTGTTGTATTTGCGCTGCTCAAGGGTTTGTTCCAGGCCGGCGGCGAGTGCCAGCGCCGACTTGCCGGTGCCGGCGCGGCCGCCGAGGGAAACGATGCCGATGGACTCGTCCATCAGGAGATCGAGCGCCACGCGCTGCTCGGCAGACCTTCCCCGAATGCCGAACACCTCGCGGTCTTGCTTAATCTCGCGCACCTTGCCGTCGGCCGTCACGCGGCCGAGCACCTTCGACGATGGCCCGTGCAGCTGCACGCCGCAGTGCACGGGGAGGCCTATGGCCGCTTCGACGTCGGCGGCGAACTCGTCGTAGACGGCGCTGACTTCGTCGTCGGTCACGTCGAGCTGGGCCATACCGTTGTAGCCGGCCTCGAGGGGGAGTTCGTTGCGGTACTCCTCGGCGGCGAGCCCGACCGCGGCAGCTTTCACCCTGAGTGGGAGGTCTTTGGAGACCAGTACGACGTCGTGGCCCTCGTTCGCGTAGTTGAGCGCGACGGCGAGGATGCGGGTGTCGTTGTCGCCCAGGCGGAAGCCGACCGGGAGCGTGGACTCGTCGGTGTGGTTGAGCTCGACGCGGAGGTTGCCGCCCTCGTCGTTGATGGGGACGGGGGCGTCGAGGCGGCCGTGCTCGATGCGCAGCTCGTCGAGGAGGCGCAGCGCCTGGCGGGCGAAGTAGCCGAGCTCCATGTGGTGGCGCTTGGCTTCGAGTTCGGTGATGACGACGATCGGCAGCACCACGTTGTGCTCAGCGAAACGCAGTACGGCCTTCGGGTCGGATAGGAGGACGGAGGTGTCGATCACGTAGGTGCGGATGGCCTGGTCAGGGGCGGTGGGCTGGCCTACGGGTTCGTGGGCGGTGACGTCGAGCACTGCTTGCTCCCTTCGCGGGGGCGGGCTCGTCCCATACCCCCGTGGTGGTCAGGGGTTGGGTTTCATCAACCTGGAGGCTCTCTCCATGTCTTGAACAGTAGCCGCTGGCGGTGCCCAGCCGCGGTGACACACCCGCGTCGTTACCCACTGTTCATCTGGGGCCGGGCAGGGGCAACCTGTGCGGCTCAGTTGCGGCATACGTGTCACTTGCCTAGCGGCGACGAGGCGTCGTCGGGAGGCAGGTGACACTTGATCCGCTCAGTTGCCGCACAGGTTACAGGTGCCTGGCGGCGAGCAGGACGCCGAGCAGGGTGCCTAGGCGAAGACGGCGAGCCAGATGGCGACGTTGTGGCAGATGGCGGCGAGGATCGTCGCGGAGTGGAACACCTCGTGGAAGCCGAACCACTTGGGGCTGATTTTGGGGCGCTTGGTGCCGTAGGCGACTGCGCCGAGCGAGTACACCACTCCGCCGACGATGATGAGAATCACGACGGCGGGTCCGCCCGCTGCCCACAGTTGCGGAAGCCATCCGACGGCGGCCCAGCCCATCGCGACGTACAAGATGGTGTAGAGCGCGCGCGGGGCGCCGAGCCAGAGCATGCGGAACGCGACGCCCGCTATCGCGAGCCCCCAGATGAGCGCGAGGAGACTCAGCCGGGCCGTGCCGTCGAGGAGCGCAACCGCGAGGGGCGTGTACGTTCCGGCGATGAAGATGAAGATGTTGGAGTGATCCATCCGGCGAAACACCGCCAGTGTTTTCTGTTTCCAGTTGCCGCGGTGGTAGGCGGCGCTGGTGCCGAAGAGCTGCACTGCGGTGAGTGTGTAGAGCGCGCAGCCCAGCCGCACGTCGAGCGCTGGTGCGAGCGCGGTGAGCGTCAGGCCGCAAATGAGAATGAGGGGCGTCATGCCGAGGTGCAGCCATCCGCGCATCACGGGCTTCGGCAAGGGCATGTCGGTGGGAGCGTCGAGCTGAGTTGCGTGGGAATCAGTCATAGTCATATGCGCTACCTACGGGATCGTAACTTACGTATCCGTAGGTTACTCCGGTATCGCCGATCTGCCAAGTGTTCGCTGCGAAGCGCAGTATCATCGCGTACATGTCCCGACTTCGTCGCCTTCTCGGACGATGCCGGCCGCCGAAGTGGCTCTACGCCACGTATGAAAATCAGATGCTGGGCCGGCTCGACCGCAGCCGCCTGCCCAAGCACGTCGCCGTGCTGGCCGACGGTAACCGTCGCTGGGCGCGAGCCAACGCGCCGGGGGAGCCGCTCGTCGCGGGCTATCGCGCGGGAGCCGAGAAGCTCAAGGAATTCGTCGAATGGTGCGACGAGGCCGGTATCGAGGTCGTCACCCTGTGGGTGCTCAGCACCGACAATCTGCAGCGCTCCAACGACGAGGAGCTCGGCCCGCTGCTCGACGTGATCCGCCAGCTCGTCGAAGATCTTGCGGCCACGAAGCGCTGGCCTGTGCAGGCCGTCGGCGCACTCGACCTCCTGCCCGACGACATCGCTGAATCGCTTCGCAAAGCCGACGCCGACACCGACGGGATCGACGGCATGCACGTCAACGTCGCGTGCTCGTACGGTGGACGCCACGAGCTTCGCGACGCGGTTCGCTCACTGCTGCGTAGTAAAGCGGCGCAGGGGGAGACGCTCGAAACGGTGGCCGACACGCTCGACATCAACGAGATTTCTGGGCACCTCTACACCAAGGGGCAGCCCGACCCTGACCTCATCATCCGCACTTCGGGCGAGCAGCGGCTCTCCGGGTTCTTGCTGTGGCAGTCCGCGCACAGTGAGTTTTATTTCTGCGAAGCGCTGTGGCCGGATTTCCGGCGCACCGACTTCGTGCGTGCCCTGCGCTCCTTCACGCAACGCGAGCGACGATTCGGCCGCTGACTGCAGACATGGGAAGATGGCGCCCATGGCCCGCCCGAATCCGAAGTCACGCGCGAAAGACATGTTCCTCTCCATGGGCGTGTTGCTCGTTCCGTTGGTGCTTGTCATCGCGTTTTTCACCATGAACCCCGACGAGAACGTGGCGGCCATCGATATCGCGCCCGACTTGCAGCGCGCCGAAGCGGAAGCTCCCTATCCGGTGCTGCGTGCCGAGCACTTGCCTGAAGGCTGGAAGCCCGTGCGATCTGCGTGGGCGAAGGACGGCGCGAAGTGGATTGATAACAAGCCGGCCGACGGTAGCACCTGGATGGCGGGCTACATGGGGCCAGACGGGGTGTACTACGGCATTGAGCAGCGCGACCGAGGCGTCGAGAACGTCGTCAGGCGCGTCACCCGAGAGGGCCGAGAGACCGGGCACACCGTCGACGCCGCCGGGATGCAGTGGCAATCCTATGAATCCGCCGACGGACGCACGACCAGCCTCGTCGCCAAGCGCGACGGCTGGGTAGCCGTCATCGCCGCCGATACGGACCTCGACGCCATCAGCGCGTTCGCGACGACGCTCGCCCCGGTGGTTGAGTAGTCGCCGGGCGGCCCCCTCCCCGGTGGTTGAGTAGCGCCGGAGGCGCGTATCGAAACCACTCCCGCTGGAGGGTTTCGACTCGGCCCTTCGGGCCGGCTCAACCGTCGGGCTGGGGTGCGCCCGCGGCTCAATCATCGAGCCGGCTCAACCATCAAGGGCCGCCGCTACTCGTCGCTCGACTGCTCCGCGGCCCGCGCCTTCTCCACCTGCTGGCGGGCTCCGTCGAGAAACCCTTGGCAGAGCTTCGCGAGCTCCTCGCCGCGTTGCCACAGCGCCATGGAGTCGGCCAACGACTCGCCGCCCGACTCCAGTTTCTTCACCACTTCGACGAGCTCCTCGCGGGCCTGCTCGTAGGTGAGCTGGGGCTGATCAGTCATTGCGGTTCCTCTCGGTGACTTCGTCGATGTTGAGGCCGAGCTCGCCGTCGGCCAGGTAGGCGTGGATCTGCTCGCCGACGGTGGCGTCGGCGATGGAAGAGATGGCGCCGTCGCCGCCGACGAGCACCGCATAGCCGCGCTCGAGCGTACGCTTCGGCGACGTGGCCCTCACCGTCGCGAGGAGCCTGCCCAACTCGGACGCTTCGTCTCGGATTCGGCGATCGATGCTGCCGCGCAGCTGGTGGCGCAGGAGGGCGAGGCGCTCGTCGTGAATGGCGAATGCCCTGGTGGGATCGGTGATGACGGGCCGCGAGCGGAGCTCGTCGAGGCGACGCTGTTCGATGTCGATGCGCCCGGCCACGGCAGCTCGGATGCGGGCGCGGGCATCGTCGAGGCCGGCGAGCTCCTGCACCACGTCGGGTACGACGCGCTTCGCGGCGTCGGTGGGGGTGGATGTGCGGAGGTCGGCGACGAGGTCGAGGATGGGGGTGTCTCGCTCGTGCCCGATGGCCGAAATCACGGGGGTGCGGGCCTTGGCGACCGCCCGGACGACCCCTTCGTCGGAGAACGGCAGCAAATCCTCCAGCGACCCACCGCCGCGGGCGATGATGATGACGTCGACGGCGGGGTCGTCGTCGAGGATTGCCAGAGCCTGCATCACGGACGCGGCGGCCTGCGCGCCCTGTACGAGCGCATGCTCAACGCGGAACCTCGCGCCCGGCCAGCGCAGCTCCACGTTGCGCAGCACGTCGCGTTCCGCGTCGGAATCTCGGCCCGTGACAAGGCCGATCATCGACGGCAGGAACGGAACGGGGCGTTTGCGGCTGACGTCGAAGAGCCCCTCGGCCTGGAGTTTGCGTTTGCGCTGCTCCAGTTCGAGGAGCAGCCGCCCTTCGCCCGCGACCTGGATTTCCAGCACGGTGAACGAGAACCTCGACGTGGGCGTGTACAGGCGGGGCTTCACCCGCGCCACGACGCGCGACCCCTCGGGCAACGGGCCTGCCGCATCGAGCACCGCAGCCGTGGCGGTGGCGCTGCAGGAGAAATCGGCGTCGACGTCGCGCAACGTGAGGAACTGGATCTGCGCCGCCCGACGCCGCAGCTCGACGATCTGCGCCTCCACCCAGACCTCACCCAGGCGGCCGACCCAATCGCCGACCGCTTCGACGATCCGCCCCAGCGGCTGCGGGGCCTCGCGGGAACTCGTGAGCGCCATCTACGCCTCGTCCCACAATCCCGACGAGCCCGTCAGCGAGAACGTGCCCAGCACGACGTTGCCCGGCTCGAGGTCGTAGTGAGCCGGCAGCGCGAACGCCAACCGCAGCTTGGACAGACCCACCCCGTACCAAAACTCCTTGCCAGTGAGCTCATTGGTGCGCTTCCAAGCGCTCTCGACCGTGAAGCCGACGAATGCCCGCGGCGACAGCTCACCGTCGGAAAGGATGCCCTCGGCAGCCACCGACGGGGATGCCAGCGAGCGCGACGACCAGACGCGGTCGTCGTCGGGGCGGCGCGCGAGGAACTCCTCCTCGTTGGCGTACACGTCGGCTCGCAGCCCGATGGCTCCGAGGCGGAACGCCTGAATGATGGTGAACGAGTTCGAATCTCGGGCATTTCGCTCGGGATATTGCGTTGGGTCGTCTACGGCGACGATGGCATCTAGGATTTCTTCGTCGTCGAGGAAGAACGACGCGTGCGCGAGCTGATCGCGTACGCGGTACACAGCCGCCCGATGCGCCTCCGACGAGGCAAGCGCCGGGGTGGCGACGACGTCGTGGCCCTTGCGGCGAACGAGCGAAAGCCTGGCGCCCGATGGGTCGGTGAATGCCCCGATCAGGTCGAAGCCTGGCACCTTCTGCAGCCCGCGCACATGCCCCGTCGCGACGGCGTCGGTGAGGAGCTTCGTCGGGTTATTGGTGGCGAATCCGAGCGTGGTGAGTTCCTGCGCTTGCATACCCACCACCCTAGCCGTGGGGTCTGACAGAAATATGCACCTAGACTGTGCGGCATGGCTAATGAGAAGCGAGTGGTGGTGGCCGCGCCGCGTGGATACTGCGCGGGGGTTGACAGGGCTGTGATCACCGTCGAGAAGTCCCTTGACCTGTACGAACAGCCCATCTACGTGCGTAAAGAGATCGTGCATAACAAGCACGTCGTCGAAAACCTCGAGAGTCGCGGGGCGATTTTCGTCGATGAGCTCGACGAAGTGCCCGAGGGGTCGACTGTCGTGTTCTCGGCGCACGGGGTGTCGCCGCTGGTGCGCGAGGAGGCCGGCAAGCGGCAGCTGAAGACCGTCGACGCGACCTGCCCGCTGGTGACGAAGGTGCATCACGAAGCGAAGCGCTTCGCGAAGGACGGCATGACGATTCTCCTCATCGGCCACGACGGCCACGAGGAAGTCGAGGGCACCATGGGGGAGGCGCCCGAGAACACCATCCTCGTCGAGTCGCCCGACGACGTCGACAAGGTGGAGCTCCCCGACGGGGCCAACGTCGCGTGGTTGTCGCAGACCACACTCTCAGTGGATGAGACGATGGAGATCGTGCGTCGACTGCGCGAGAAGTTTCCGCAGCTGCAGGACCCGCCGTCGGATGACATTTGCTACGCCACGCAGAACCGCCAGATGGCGGTAAAGCAGATCGCATCCAAGGGTTGCGACCTCATGATCGTCGTGGGCTCAGACAACTCGTCCAACACGAAACGCCTTGTCGAAGTGGCATTGGAGGCCGGCGCGAAAGCCTCGTACCGCGTGGATAACCACACGGAGATCAAGGACGAGTGGCTCGAAGGAGCTGACGTGGTGGGGGTCACCTCCGGCGCGTCAGTGCCCGAGCGGTTGGTCCAGGGTGTCCTCGAATATCTGGAGTCAAAGGGGTATCCGCGCGGTGTTGAGGAAACCCTCACAGAAGAAACGCTGCACTTCGCATTGCCGCCTGAGCTCAGGAAAGACCTCCGCAAGAAGGTGCAGCACTGAGTTAGTCGAAGAACTCTGGCGTCGTGACGCCATTGTCCTTCGCGACGCGGGCAAGATGCGCATCGAAGGTGGCCAGGCTCGCTCTGTGATGGAGCGCTGCCGCGAGCACGCAGGCATCTGGCATGCGCAGGCTGGTAGTCGCTCGAATCCGCGCGATGCGGGACGGCTCGTCGGGCGTCACCGGTAGCTGCATGATGCCTAGAGCGTCGAGCGCCTTGTGGATGGTGCGCTCGACGCCCACCTTCGCAGGGTGGACGAGTATTTCTGCCAGGGTGAGGAAGTGCAGTGCGAGCTCTTCCTCGGTGTCCAGAATCTCCAGCGCACTGCTGGCGTGGGCGTCTCCTGGCGTGAAGTGGGCAATCAGTGCGCTCGCGTCGAGAATGATCACTCGGGCCACTCCGCTCGAAGCTCCGCCAGATACGCGGGCGGGTACGCGAGGATTCCCTGCGTCGCGATAGCGGCGGAGCGCTGCGCCTCGGCGCGCTCGTCTCGTCGGTGCTGAATAGCTGCCGCGCCCTCGCGGAACAGGTGCGTGACCAGCTCCGGGCGTGGAGCACCCGGCCACTCTGCGGCGGCAATGGCCAGCGCGTCGGCGATCTCGCTCGTCTGGGTGACTTGGAAACGCGGCAGTGCGGTTGGCATGACCACGAGTGTACCACCGGGGACTTGGGTGCAACACCTGTCTCTGGACTTCAAAATCCGTACGCAGATTCGTCTAACCCCCTCAAAACAGGGGGTTTGGTCAATCTGCGTACGGATTTTGAAGTTTTTCTGCCGTAGCCCGGCGTCGAGGTTGCCTGCTCACCGTTCACGTAACCTTCGCATGCCGTTCACCTGGGTTAGCCAAGCTGGAACCCCCAACGTTGACTCAGGAGTTCCCATGCACATCGCCCGCCGCGCGCTCGTCGGCATCATCTCGCTCGTCCTTGCCGTCAGCACCGTGATGGCGCCATCGGCGCACGCAGACGACGACCAGCTCGACGTCCTCGTCGCCACGAATGAACCGTACGGTTCCTACCACATCAAGCAGATGGTGGACTACGTCAACGAGCAAGGCGGGCACATCGCGCTCGTCTCGCCTGACCTCGAGCACAAAGCCGACGACGGCGTCGAGGTCATCACTCTGGACCAGGCCGACGAGTGGGGCGCCGACCTCCTCGTCGTGAACGGTGCGACCGAGTGGCCGGCCACCGTCGTGGAAGCGCTGCCGAACGTCCCGGTGGTGGCCAGCTCGCTCGCCTACCTCAACCCGGAGCGCGCCGAGTTCGCCGACGCCATCCGCCCGCGGCTCGTGGGTGCCACCGCGCAGTCCAGCGACGAAGCCAAGGTGTTCGCAACCCACTTCGGGCTGAACGCCGAGGACATCGAGGTTGTTGGCAACATGGGCCTCGACGACGTCGGCGCCTACAACCCGACGAAGGGCACCGTGCTCATTGCCACCTCGGTCACCCGCAGCGACGAAACGGGCGGCGCCGCGCCCGGCACGCAGCTCCTCCTCGACACCGCCGCTGCGCTCGCAGCTGAGGGCTACCACATCCGCGTCGGCCTGCACCCCCGTGAGAACCGGAGCCTGTGGGAGCAGTACGAGATCGCCGACGAAGGCACCATCGCGGCGGCATCGTCGGCGGAAGTAGTGGTGGGTATCCCTGGTTCGGTATTCCCGCCCATCGCTGCCATCGGCGCCCCGCTCGTTGGTATCACCGACCCGGCGCTGACCGTGCCGGATTATCTGTTGAAGCTGTCGGCGAAGGCTGGCTCCGTCGATGAGGCTGTGGCTGCGGTGAAGGCCGCGTGGAAGCCGAATCCCAGCGAACTCGAGGCCGTGGTCGGCCCGGTGGGCGGCGCGAAGCAACGCCTGTGGGCCTACTGGCTCTCGGCAGTGCAGCAGGGTGAGACCGACGAGGGTGAGACGCCGTCGGAAGATGCCCCTGACGCGGAGGAGTCGGAGAACGACACGGATTCCTCCGAGCGCGACGACAGCGAGCCCGAGACCCCGGATACTGCGCCGGGCCTGCCGTCGACGGGTGTGTCCGACCTCCGTTTGGCTGCCTGACCAGGGGCGTCGTTGTTCGGGTTCATTACACGAGGAACCTGAACAGCGGGGATCCGTAGGTGATGAGCTCCACTTCCATGCCAACCTCGGCGATGCGCTGCATCAGGAACGGGTAGTCGCCGGGGTTCCCGAGCTCGATGCCCACCATGGCCGGGCCCGTCTCGCGCGAGCTGCGCTTCACGTACTCGAAGTGGGCGATGTCGTCGTCGGGGCCGAGCACCTCGTCGAGGAATCGCCGCAGCGCGCCCGGCTGCTGCGGGAAACTCACCAGGAAGTAGCGCTTCCGGCCCTCGTGGATGAGGGAACGCTCCACCACCTCGGCGTAGCGCGCGACGTCGTTGTTACCGCCGGAGATGAGGGACAGCACCTTCGAGTCGCCCGGAATCTGCACTCGGGTGCCCACTCCGCCGGTGGGGAGCGCCGACGATGCCAGGGCGCCGGCGGGCTCCGCGATGATGCCGTCGATTTGGTACATATCCAGCATCTCGCTGCAGACCTGGCCTTCGGGAACGCGGACGAGTTCGGGTTTCGCCTCGCGGATGATCTCGAACGTCACGTCTCCCACGCGTGAGACCGCGGCACCGTCGACGAAGGTGTCGATGTCGTTGAGCTCCATCGGCCGGCCTGCCGAGAGCGCGGCGGCCACGCACGGCGCGCCCTCCGGCTCAACCCCGACGATGCGCACTTCCGGGTGGTGGGTGCGCAGCCACGCCGCCGCCCCAGAGAGCAGCCCGCCACCGCCCACGGGCAGCACCACCACGTCGGGTACGAAGTCGAGCTGCTCGAATGCCTCCGCGACGGCGGTGGCCTGCCCGGCAATCGTTCGCGGATCGTCGAACGCCGGCACGAGCACCTTGCCCTCGGCCTTGGCGAACTCCTTCGACGCGTTACTCGCCTGGTCGTAGGTCGAGCCAGCCATCACCAACTCGACGTGACCCCCGCCCAGCGCGGTGATGCGCTCACGCTTCTGCCGTGGGGTGGTGTGGGGCACGAAAATCGTCGCGTGGATGCCGAGCTGGGAGGCGCTGAACGCCACGCCTTGGGCGTGGTTGCCGGCCGACGCGCAGACCACGCCGGCGCGTTGCTCGTCGCTGGAGAGTTGGGCGATGAGGTTGTAGGCGCCGCGCAACTTATAGGAGCGGACGGGCTGGAGATCTTCTCGCTTGAGCCACACCTCGCTGCCGGTGAGCGTCGAGAGCCGCGCGTTGCGCTGGACTGGCGTCAGTTCGGCGACGCCGTTGATGCGCTCCAGCGCAGGTGAGATGAGTTCGGCAAGTTCAGCGACGGAAGTCATAGGTGCCATTCTTGCGCAGAACTGTGTACTGAGCTCACTGTGACTCGCTACCCGGGACTGCGTCTGGCAAGGCCGCGGGTTGATCGTCGGCGAGCTCCGGTGCCGACGGCCAAGCCGGTGTGGCAGCGACAGGGGCGAGCTCGTCGAGCCCGGCTTTCGTGACGTCGAGGTCTGTGAATCTGCGTGCGGATACCAGCACGCGAGACTCCAGACTGGCGATGGCCTTGTTGTAGTTCACGACGGCCTGGTTGAGCCCGCGGCTGGCGGCGGCGAAGTGCCCACCCATGGTGGCGAGGCGGGCGTGGAGGCTTCGTCCGAGCTCCACCACCTCTTTCGCAGATTCTGCGAGCGACGCCTGCGACCACCCGTGCGCGACGATGTGGAGCATCGGAATGAGGATGCCTGGAGAAGCCAGCATGACGTTGCGTCGGGCTGCGTAGTCGTGGAGATCCGGCATGCGCTCCTGCGCCAGGCGGTAGAACTCGTCGGAGCCCAAATACAGCACGACGAACTCCGGCGAGGCGAGGCTCAAATCCCAATACTGCTTGCCAGAGAGGTCGTCGATGTGGGTGCGCACGTGGCGCGCGAACCGGTCGAGGTGCTGCACCTGCGCGGCCTCGTCGTCGGTGTTGTACGCCTCGAGCACGGCAGCCAGCGGCACCTTTGAATCGACGAAGATCTCCTTGCCGCCCGCCAGATGGATGCGCATGTCAGGGCGACGAAGCGAGCCGTCGTCGGCGGTGGTGGAGGTTTGCTCGTCGAAGTCGACGCGCGAGGTGAGGCCGGAGACCTCCACCATGCGTCGCAGGCTCTGCTCGCCCCACGAACCGCGCACCTGCGGGGTGCGCAGAGCGTTGGCCAGCCCGAGCGTCTCTTTGCGCAGGGCGTCGCCGGATGCCTGCATGGCTGAAATTTGCGTGCGCAGCTCCGCGTTCATTGCTGCGCGTTCTTGCTCCACTGCCTGAATGCGCTGCGTGAGTAGTTTCAGCCCCTCGCTCACTGGCTCCACGAGCTGCTTTGTGGTGTGCTCACTTTGCCGCGCCAGCTGCTCCGAGGTGATGGCTTTGAAGCGTTCTTCGAGCGACGCTCGGTCTGCTGCTACCTCGCGGGCACGGGTGACGGCGGCGTCGCGCTCTGCCTGCAGCCCCGCCACCTTCGCCTCCGCGGCGGCGGCTTTGCCCTGCGCCTGCGCGATGCTGCCCTGCAGCTCAGCCACCGTGGCGTCGCGGTCGGCGACGTCAACCCGGAGGCTAGCGACCTGCAGCCTGGTGCGCGCGTGCGTAAACCACCAGCCAGCCAGCACGCCGACCGCCACCGCGAGAATCAGCGTCGGAACAATCCAAGTTTCCATGCTCATACTTTTGCAGGGACCTCTGACAGTTTTCGAAGCTGCCGGTGGTGAACGGAACGAGGGGCTTGTTCCCGAGCGTGGTTTCGTCGTGCGCTTTCCGAATTGCTTGTGGATAACTGGGGTGATGCGGCCCGTAGCGACCTCTTCGCCTGGTTCACTGTGGCACCTGGAGGAATCATGGTTGATCTAGAAACCAGTACGCGACGGCGTCGTCGTTGTGGTCTGATGGTGCTGGCAAGTCTTGGGATGCTCGGTTGTGGTGCCTGTCAGCCAGGCGAGCCTGCCCTTGAACCTAGTGTGCATGCTGCTGCGAGTCCGACTGGGGGGCGCCAGCCCTCCTAGCAGTAGTTCGGTAACCCCCGTCACCGTCTGCGGCTGCATCGTCCCCGTCCCCATCCCTGTCGGCTAGTGAGTGGGAGTCGTTTCCCCCTGCCGAGCCTGGGGAGTCGCCGGAGGTTACTGCTATCCGGGAGGCGTGGGAAGCCTGCGAGACGCAATATGACCGGTTCGCGAAGGATTCCAGTCTTATTAACCTCAACGAGCTGACCATCCTTGCTACCGGCGATGAAGTATTCTCCACCGTCCATTCCCTGGGCCGACTCCTCGACGAAGGACTCGTCTGGACTGGGAATCTTCGCTTTACCGATGTGAAGATTTCGGAGCCATCCACCAATGCTGATGGGGCGAGAGTCGCAACTGTATCCGCGTGTAAAGATCTCACTGGTATTCAAGTTCTTGACGAAAAGACTGGAAAACCTCCCACGGGCTATCCGGATAACTACTTCGCGTCAACGCTCGCGACAGTAACCACGTTTGAGCAGATGCCGAACGGTACCTGGCAGCCAGCGGCGGCAGTGGAGCAGAAGGATGCTAAGAAAAAACGCACTGTTAGCATGCACAATGCTGCTCGTCATATTCGGAATTCTCCCTGGGCATGCAGCTCCGCAAGAGTGCGTGTTAAGGGATAAGAGAAGCGCTATATGCCTTCGGTATGGGGATGGTGATTCTGCTCCTGGGAAAGATGCGTCTCCCGGAAGCGTAGGGGTTCGGGCGAACGGGTCTGTGAGCATGCGGGCACACCGGTTCCTTGCACCACTGATTTGGGTACCTGGGTTCAGCATCGGCAAATGTGGTGCAAGCCAGTCTCCTCCCAGCCGCCGAAGACGGATCCTATCTGGGCCGGGCACACCACTGGTGTCATTCAGACTTGTACTCGTCCTTCCGACATGTGGGTCTGCTGAAGGTTTGATTGAGTCCAAGACCGCATGGCTTTGGATGGGTCGTGTTGAAAGGATGGTGATCGTGCCAAGGATCTATTCGGATGGGTTCAAGTGTGACGCGGTCGCGCTGGTGAACAGCGGCTTGTCGCACAAGCAAGTGTGTAGAGACCTTGGAGTCTCGAAGTTCGCGTTGCGGATGTGGGTCAAGGACGACCGGTTCCGGGCTCTCGGGTTCACGCCGACCACTGACGTCGAGGAACGCCGCGAGATGACGGCCGCGATGCAGCGGATCCGCGAGTTAGAGATGGAAAACCAGGTGCTGCGTCGCGCGGCGGCGTATCTCTGGCAGGCGAATCTGCGGACCCCAAAATGATGTACCCGCTCGTGCGCGAGATGGCCGCC
>NZ_CAMYPD010000008.1 GCF_947286155.1 uncultured Tessaracoccus sp. | reverse complement strand
CCTCTACGTCTCGTGGGCTCGGAGATGTGTATAAGAGACAGTGTCTACACTGCCCAGGAAATCATCAACCGACTACGATCCGAGATCGAACGGGGGAAGCCCCTGTTCGTACCAAACTGCGGCTCGGGGCTGACCGCGAAGCTGCAAGAGATGGGTGGCTCGGACATGATTGTCGTGTCCGGCACGAGTTATTGGCGTTTGCGCGGCCAGGGCTCCCTCGCCGCACTCATGCCCAACTCGGACATCAACCAGATCATCTTCGACCTTGCTCCTGAAATCACGGCGAATGTGGAGACGGCCCCACTCCTTTCGCTCTCCGGCGCCTTCAATCCACTCCTTCCGCACAAGGACCACCTACGTAGGCTCCGCGACGCCGGCATCTCCGGCATCAACCCATTCATGATCAAGATCTACGGCGACGCCACAGTCGCACAGATGGACAAAATCGGTATTGGTTGGAAGCGCGAGGTCGAGTTCGTTGAGGCGGCCGTCGAGGAGGACATGTTCGCCCTTGCCTATGCCTTCAACCCAGACGAAGCACGCCAGATGGCGGAAGCTGGTGCACACGCGATTGCGACCCACTTTGGTTCCACGGTGGGCGGCATACGTGGTGCCTCATCCAGCGTCACGCTCGATGAGGCCACCGAGAAGAGCCAGGAGATGTTCGATGCAGCTCTTGCGGTGAACCCGGAGATCATCCTGTTCGCTCACGGGGGGCCCATTGAGGGGCCGAGGGAGGCGGCACATGTTATTCGCCATACCTCAGCGCACGGCTTTATCGGCGGTTCCGCAGCGGAGCGGGTGCCGATCGAAAAAGCCATCGTCGCCGCCACCCAAGAGTACAAGTCCGCTCTCGACCACAACTAAAGACCACGAAAAGCAAGGGAGTGCATAAATGAACGAGAAGAAGAAGCCGGTCATACTCTGTACCGGCATGTGTGACACCAAGGGGAACGAGATTCAGTTCCTCGCCCAACAGGTGGAGGCGTTCGGCGGGGAAGCAGTCATCGTTGACCTCTCGCTCGGCTCACCATCACCGGATTGGGCGGACATCCCGAATGACACGGTTCTTGCTCATGCCGGAATCGAGCAAGCGTCCGACGTCTTTACCTCGCCACGTGCCGAAGCGATTCAGGCGATGGTAACCGCTGGGTCGAAGTATGTGCTGGAGCTTTACGAGACGGGTCGATGCGACGGGATCATCACCTGGGCTGGGTCGGTGGGTGCGACCGTGGTGTCGGGCGTGATGCGCGCGCTCCCCTTCGGAGTTCCGAAAATTCTGCTGACCGACATGGCCTCCGCGGATGTTTCCATGTGGCTCGGAAACAAGGACATTTTCATCGCATCGCCGACAGCGGAACAGGGAATCAACAAAGTCACTCACAGGATTGTCAGCAACGCCTGCGCCGCCGTCGTCGCCATGGGAGGAGTCCAGGAGGACGACAGTCTCACAAAGCCCCTCGCTGCCGTAACATCGTACGGGACTACCACCCCCACGCAGATGCGCATCACGGAGTTTTTCAATGAGAAGGGTTGGGACTGCGCTACCTTCCATGCAGTCGGCGTGGGCGCCACGATGGAAGATCTCATTCGGTCCGGAGACATCACCGCAGTTGTCGACATGACACCAGGCGAATTGACGAACAACATGTATAACTCGTTCTACGGGACCCCGAAGACCTGGCTAGGAGACCGGCTGACCGCCGCATCCGACATCGGCATCCCACAGGTTGTTGCGCCCGGCGGTCTCGACCAGAGCGCCTACAACGGGATGGCTCAGTTCGACCCGAAGTACCTCGAGGACTTCAAGACAGGGAAGCGCCGCGGCTTCCATGGTTCTGACATGCCGTATGTCCACAATGAAGGCGTCACCATCATGGTGCCTACGCTCGAGGAGATCACCGAACTCAGCGAATACATTGCCGAGCGGCTCAACAAGACAGTGGGGCCCACCGCGTTCGTGATTCCGATGCGCGGCTGGTCCGCCTACGACCAGTCCGAGCAATTGGCATCCCGCGAACGTGGCTGGGCGAAGGGAAACGGCGACGGCCCCGTATGGGAACCGGACGAGAAATACCCCGAATGGTCGCGCCGTGCAACACGCATGTTCCGCGACCTCAACCGGCTGCTCGACCATTCCAAGGTCGATCTCATCGCTACGGACCACCACATTCTCGACGAAGGGTTCGCTGATCTCCTCAACACCATCATTTGGGACATGATCGCAGGTGAATGGAAGATCGGACAGTACCGCGCCTCTGACGCTGTCCTCACCGAGGACCAGATCGCCGAGTAGCCCACTCGGTTAGCGCAGGCGGTGGGGGCTTATCCCAGAGCCCCCACCGCCACCCCAACAGCACATCATCCCTACCCTCGTGCGCCGTTTTTCGGGCGAGATCCCATCTAATCAGAGAGATTGAATCCCCATGTCCCATTCCGTGCCCGCCGAGGGCAGCATCGGCGAACAGCCGCAAAAACAACGACAAATCGACATTAGGTCTGCCCTCTACTGGGCGATCAGCATCGGCGTTCCAGGCATCCTCTATCTCATGTTACCGGTTGGTGGCGGGATGACAGAGGAGATCCGCCGGTTCCTCGCTCTGACACTCTTCGCACTCATCGCGTGGGCGCTCAGCATCGTGCCTGTCTATGTCTCGGGTACTGCGCTAACTATCCTCTATGTACTCACGTCCACGGCATCACCGGAGATAGTGTTCAGCCCGTGGGCGACCATGGTCCCCTGGATAAGCCTTGGTGGCCTCACGATCTCAGTAGTCTTCGAGAAGACAGGCCTGCTCTCCCGGATCGCATTCTGGTTCATCTCCGTGACCGGCGGTTCCTACCGCGGGATCGTGATCGGACTGACGGCCTCAGGCGCCCTGGTCGGACTGCTCGTGCCGTCGATGACGGGCCGCGTGGTTCTCTACGCGGCGCTTTCCCTGGGGATTATTCGTGCACTCAAGCTTCGTCCCAACTCGAATGAGGCGGCGGGCATCATGTTCGGAGGATTCATGGCCTCCATCGCCTGCGCGTGGTTGTTCATGTCCGCGAATGACAACGTCCTCATAATCAACTCTTTCCTCGTTGACGCTGGGCAAGGCATCTCGTGGCTGCGCTACGTGGTTGTCATGTTCATCCCGGCGGCGCTCTTCACCGTCGTACTTGTGGCGGCAACGCTCGTTCTCTTCCGAGGACGCCTCGAGGTGGAAGGGAAAGCAGAGTTCCAGCGAAAGCTGGCCGACCTTGGGAAAATTAAACCCAAGGAGATCAAATTTCTGATGGTCCTCGGCGCGCTTGTCCTCGCACTCGTATTCACGGATGTCGCGGCCGGATGGCTCTTCATGGCAGCTGTTGTGGCGTGCTTCATTCCAGGCATAGGCATTGCCACCGAGAATGACCTCAAAGAGGTCAATTACATGATGGTGTTCTTCGTAGCGCAGACCATGTCGATCGGAGCGGTGGCAACCCACCTCGGGCTCCCGCAGCTCGTGACGAATGCGATGCTCCCCATGCTTGGGGGGGCGAACAACTATGTTTTCCTCCTCCTCGTCATGGCATTCGCGATCATCGTCAACTTTCTCATGACCCCGCTGGCAGGCATCACCGCCTTCGGAGTAACAATCATTGAATTGGCCAACGCATTGGGCCTCAGCACTCCAGGCGCCGCCCTCTCCTTCGTCTGGGGGGTTGAACAGATCATCCTTCCCTACGAGTGGGTCATGTTCCTGATCCTATTCAGTTACAACATGTTCGACATGAAGAAAGCTATTGCCTGGTCGGCCATGCGCATGGCTGTCGCTGCTGCGTCGATGGCAGCCATAATCCTCCCCTACTGGATGCTGATCGGCTTCATCTGATAGCCGGACGGTGCGAACAATAACGAAAGGAAGATGGCTTGTGACAATGTCAACGAGTCCACCAGCCGAGCAGAAGCGGATGAACGTCCTGTTGATCATCTGCGATCAGTTGCGACGTGATCACCTTGGATACGTCGGCGATCCAATCGTCAGCACGCCGAACATCGACGAGCTGGCCAAGAAAGGGACCGACTTTACAAAGACGTACACTTGTGTGCCTACGTGTGCGCCCAACCGTGCGTCCCTCTTCACAGCGAGAATGCCTTCGGCACATGGACTGCGTGTCAATGGGATGAGCCTGCGGTGGGACACCCCCACCGTGACCAAGGCTCTTACTGAGGCGGGCTACGAAACCCATCTCGTGGGTAAGTCGCACCTCCAGCCCTACGGCATCGGCCCCGGGGACAAGGTTCTCGAGACGGGCACAGGCGAGTTTTTCCCAGACACCGGCAAAGATGGTGAGGACTACACGAAGGAGTTCGCGGCACGGAGCAGGGAGGAGAAGGTCGACTACAGCGACTATTACGGCTGGGGCGGGGCCGATATGACGCTCCAGCACGGTGACTTCGTCCAGGGCCACTACTACTGGTGGCTGAAAGAGAAGGGCGTCGATTGGGCAGACGTAGCGGGAGTGCAACACGCAGAAGAAGTCTCTCCGGACTGGCCAAGCACAGTGTACAAACCGGCCGTGCCGGTCGAGCTGTACCCGACCACGTTCGTGAAGGAAAAGACGATCGAGGCCCTCCAGAAGTTCGCCGACGGAGACAGGCCGTTCTTCCTTACCTGCTCGTTCCCGGACCCACACCATCCATTCACTCCTCCGGGCAAGTACTGGAACCGGTATGAACCCGCGGACATGCCGCTCCCTGCCACATTCGACGACCCCGTTGAGAACGCACCTCCGCACATTCGATCGATGAAGGCGGCGAAGGGCGATCACCGCGATCCGTATCTCGGTTTCGCGCCCAGTGAGGCCCAATACCGCGCCGCTATGGCAGCACAGTACGGGCAGATCGAGATGATTGACGATGCAGTCGGAGAGATCCTCGAGTCAGTGCGCGATCTGGGCCTTGCCGACGACACTGCAGTCATCTTCACGTCCGACCACGGGGACATGTTCGGTGACCACGGACTCATGCTCAAGCACTGCATGCACTACGACGCGATGATACGTGTTCCGCTGGTGGTGATGGTGCCTGGCCGCGACAACACAGTGAACAACGGCTATGCGATGACGATGGACATCGGTGCGACCGTACTGGAGTTGGCAGGACTTGGAACGATCACGGGCCAGCAGGGTATCTCGCTGCTGAGTGGAGTGGGTGATCCGAACACCACCGTTCGTGACAGCGCCTACATCGAGGAGGAGCTGCCCTACCGGATGGACGGCCTGGAGGCGCCGATTCGCATGCGAACCGTCGTAACCAGTCGGGGTCGGATGACGCTCTACGGGAACGAAGAGTTCGGTGAACTATTCGATCTCATCGCGGACCCAGACGAGCTTAACAACCTCTGGGGGCAGCCGGGTAGCGCGGAGCTTTACGCCGAGATGATGTCAGCGCTCGCTCGCAATGCAATCGCGTTCGACTCTGACAGTGACGTGCCAAGGTATCTCGGCTAGCGCGTGGGTCCGCCCCGGTCAGAGATCCGGGCGGACCCAACCATCCCCAGTGCATCCGAGGAGACACAATGTTCACTAACAACAGAGGACAGGCAACTCGTCCCTTCACCGTGGTGGCAAAACCGACAGGTGCAGCGTGCAATCTCGATTGCAGCTATTGCTTCTTCCTGTCTAAGGAGACCCTCTGGGACTCAAGTCAGCAACGCATGACTTCGGAGGCATTAACCATTTATCTCACACGGTTCCTCGAAGCGCAGCCCGACGGGCTCGTATCGCTGTGCTGGCAGGGAGGGGAACCCACCCTTCGCGGACTGGGATTCTTCCGGGAAGTTGCCAGACTGGCGAACGAGCTCAAGCGCCCCACCCAAACTGTCCAGCAGACATTCCAAACCAACGGAACCTTGCTGGACGACCAGTGGGGTGAGTTCCTCGCCGAGGAGAATGCGTTGGTGGGCATCAGCATCGATGGACCCGATTGGCTTCACGACGACTATCGAGTGAACAAGGCTGGACGCGGCACCCACGCCCAAGTGGTGCGTGGATGGGAAGTCCTTCAGAGACATGGTGTTGACGCCAACATCCTCTGCACCGTCAACTCTAGAAACGCAGAGCACCCACAGACGGTGTATCGGTACTTCCGCGACGATCTGGGGGCCCGTCACCTCCAGTTCATTCCAATAGTGGAACGCGTTGCCGGTGGTGAGGAGGAAGTGGCAGAGGCCGGCTGGAAGGCTACGGACGGGAACTATGTGCTGTATCGCCAAAACGGCACTGGCGTAAGCTCACGGACGGTCGCACCTGAACAGTACGGAGAGTTTCTGGTCACGATCTTCGATGAGTGGGTGCTATGCGATGTGGGTACCGTCTTTGTGCAAGACTTCGACGTCATGCTCGGGGCCGTCTTTGGTCACTACTCCATGTGTGTCCAGGCACCCGAGTGCGGAACTGCGATCGCAATGGAACACAACGGGGATATCTACTCATGCGACCACTACGTCGAACCGGGCTACAGGCTCGGGAACATTGGCGAGATGAGTTTCCCAGAGGCGTTAGAACTTCCGGCACAGCGCGAGTTCGGACGCAGTAAGCGGACTGCTCTACCTACCCAGTGCCTCCAGTGCCCCGTGCGCTGGGCATGCCACGGTGGCTGCCCCAAAGATCGTTTCACGATGACCACGGCAGGCGAGCCCGGCCTGAACTTCCTATGTTCCGGCTACTTTCGATTCTTCACTCACGCAACTCCCACGGTGCTAGCAATGGCCAACCTCCTGGCCAAGGGTAGGCCCGCCTCCGATATCATGGGGAACCCGGTTCCATGATCTCGACTCTCCTGCGCAGTCTCATGTTGGTTGGGACGATCGGATTCGGGGGCGGTAGTGCCTTGATCCCGATAATCGAGCGCGAGCTTGTTGACCGCCGAAAACTGCTCCGTGAGACCCAGTACGCCCGGCATACGATCGTTGCCAACATCACCCCCGGTGCGCTCCCTGTCAAGCTTGCAGCCAGTGCTGGTGTCACCGTCGGGGGCCCCATCGTGGCGGTACTTGCCGCATTCGTGGTAGCGCTTCCCGGGGTAGTGGGGACTCTTGCTCTCATTGCTCTGTCGGACTTCCTCGGCCCGAATGCCGTCCACGTTGTAAGTTCTGCCTCCGTCGGAATCACCATCTTCATCGTGGTCCTACTGCTTGGCTACATCATGAAAGTGCACGCGAACGCTGGGAATGAACTACTCCTATTCGTCGTGATCACCGCCGTAGCCGCGATCCTCACCGGATCCGGGCCGATCCTGCGCGTCCTGGCCAGTGCCATCGGTCACGACATGACATGGAAACCTCCACAGATCGATGCGGTCACCCTCATCCTCGGTTCCCTCGTACTCATCGCCCTCTTCTCGGCGATTCGCGCCCGGGGGCGGGACCCCATCTCGCCCATTCCGGAGCCCACCCCGACCTCCGCCCTCCAACCAGCTCTCAGGGCATGCGTCGCGTTCGTTGTAGTGACTCTGGTCGGGGTCGCCACTTTCGCGATGCTCAACCCGAACGGCCTCCGGATCGGCGCTCTGATCGCCCTGTCCTCGATCACATCCTTCGGCGGAGGGGAAGCGTACATCGCGGTCGCCGACGGTTACTTCGTGCAACCTGGCTACGTCGACGCGGGTACATTCTACACCCAACTCGTCCCGATCGCCAACGCACTCCCCGGCCCGATCCTTGTGAAGGTCGCCGCAGGGATCGGATACCTGACGGGGGCAAGCACCGGGCCTGCCGCCTCCTGGCTCCTAGCTCTTGCTGCCACCATCGTCTCAGCGGGTGCGTGCTGCGCCCTGGCGATGCCCGTACTCGGCGCTTATGTGACGATGCGACGCAACCCCATTGTCGTCGGTATCGGCCGATACATCCTTCCCGTAATATGCGGTCTTTTGGTGTCTGTATCCGCCACCATGCTCGAGGTCTCCACCGAAGTGGGTCGAAGGGCCGGGATAGCACCACCCGTCATGCTAATCGTGGCTGTTGTCGCTATCGCAGTGATGACGTGCTTACACCTGAGGAAAGTCGTACCGGATCTCGTGATGCTCCTTACCGCGGGAGCGGTCTCCCTTCTCATTATCGAACTACTTAGCAGAACCTAGAAGATGAAACTCAATTCGACGAAAGGATGAACCATGAAGCTCGCATTCGGATGCGACCCCAATGCTTTCCGCATGAAGGAGGCTCTCATCGCGGAAGCGGAGAAGCTCGGTCACGAGGTGGTCGACTATCCCTCGGACGACCCGATCTACGCGAACGTCGCGATGGCGGTTGCCATTGATGTGGCCGCAGGGAAAGCCGACCGTGGGATTCTCGTGTGCGGTACCGGCATCGGTGTCTCGATCGCCGCGAACAAGGTCAAGGGCGCCTACTGCGCGTGCGTGGCAGACGTCTACCAGGCGCAGCGCGCCTCCCTCAGCAACAACGCGAACATCTTGGCGATGGGTGAGCAGGTGGTGGGCATCGAGACCGCCAAGGTCTACCTGCGCGAGTACCTGTCCGGCACCTTTGATCCGGAGGGCCGCTCCGGCCCGAAGGTGGGCCGCATCACCGAGTACGAGAACACCGGCTGCTGACCGGATCGATGGTTCGACACCATCCTGCTCCTATCGAGTCCCTAGCAGTCTGTGCAACCTCGTGGCAGTGAGTCAGAGCGCGAGCAGGATCGAAGTACATCTTCGAACTCAGGGCGACAATGTGGGCCCAGCGCATCCCCGCTCTGGTGGAACCCTAGCCCGGTGGCCAAGCAGTATTGCTAGCAGATGACATCTGTGAGGTATAGCGCCTTCGTGCGGTCGAGGTCCGCTCGGCCCATCATCAAGCCAGCCTCGGTATTCAGTAACGGGAGCTCATCCTGAAGTCGATCAACATATTCGGACGGCGTTATACCGAACCACATTGCACCGATCGCTGTTCCCACACGATCGAAACGCCACAGTCGGTCGGCGTCCTTGACCAACGCGTCCTCCAATGATCGCGGCTCTGCACGGGTGTCGTGCCCTTCGATGATGCCAGTGACCTCTTCTATGAACTCCTGTCCGTATCCTCCCCGCGGGAGAACCTCGCGGGCGATAGTGCAACTCTCCAACTCGTGCTGGTACCGGATGGCTGACTGCATACCACCCTGACTGAATGCTTCGGAGAGAATCCGATCCTGGTCCACACGCGCCCAGCCCGTGTCGTGGAGGAGAATCGCCACTCTGACCACCTCGTCATCGGCTTCCGGATACGCGGCGCAGAGGCGCTCGGCGTAGGCCATACAGATGGGTATGTGGACGTCATTCATTCGCGCACGGAGCTCGGGGGTCACCGCGCGCCACAACCAGTCCAAATCGTGGCGAACGGGACTCACCACGGCAATAGGAGTAGCGTCAATCGGACCGGTCGCTGGAATGGGAAAGTCTCCGGGCAGCTCGTTGATCATCGTCTTATTATCGCACGGGTTCATAAACTGGGCCAGAGAGTATATGGAGGCCGCCCGCTCTCGCGGCTCGCCCCGTTCTCGTCGCGGACTGGCGTGAGCGCGAGAATCCCACAGCGAGCAGGTTGCACGCATCAACAGCGGCGTCGATAACGTCATGACCAACTACACTTAGGTGGCAGATTTGCGCCCAAACATGGGCCAGAATCTGCCACCTAAGAGGTGCGGGGTTCGACACGCCTGCTGCGCGGGCTACTCAACCGCCGGGGTGGTGGAGGCTCGATGATTGAGCTGCTGTCGGCCCTTCTCGGTGATTGAGTAGCGGGCGTAGCCCGCGTATCGAAATCCCGAGACGCGGCGCCGGGTCACGCGCCGATCGGTGGGTTGGTGAACCGTGAGTAGTGGCCCTGGAAGAGGGCGTCGATGCGGCCGGTCTCGCCGTTGCGGTGTTTGAGCACGTGGAAGAACGCCTGGCCGCGTTCCTCGTCGGTGGGGTTCTGTGTGTACAGCTCTGGGCGGTGCAGCATGATGACGATGTCGGCGTCCTGCTCGAGCGAGCCGGATTCGCGCAGATCGGACAGCTGCGGCACCCCGTCTTTACGCTGCTCCGTGTTTCGCGACAGCTGAGACAGTGCGATGACGGGGATCTCGAGCTCCTTCGCGAGCAGCTTGATCTGGCGCGAAAACTCCGAGACTTCGAGCTGGCGCGACTCCACCTTCTTGCCCGACGTCATGAGCTGGATGTAGTCGACGACGATGAGCTGCAGATCGTTGCGCTGTTTGAGCCGACGAGCCTTCGCGCGGATTTCCATCATCGTCAGGTTGGGGGAGTCGTCGATGAAGAATGGCTTGTCAGACAGCATGACGCCCTTGTCAGTGACGCGCTGCCAATCGTTTTCGTCCATCTTGCTGGAGCCGCGGAGTCGGCCGAGATGCACCGACGCCTCGGCGGAGAGCACCTTCATCACGATCTCCGTGCGGCTCATTTCGAGCGAGAAGAACGCCGTCGTGAGGTTGTTGTGGATGGCGGCCGCGCGGCACACGTCGAGTGCGAACGTGGATTTACCGACGCCGGGGCGCGCGGCGACGATCACCATCTGGCCTGGGTGGAGGCCGTTGGTGAGCCGGTCGAGCTCGACGAAGCCCGTCGGGACTCCGGAGAGGGAATCGCTGGAGGACTGGATGTCTTCGAGCTCATCGAAGGTGGGCTCCATGAGTTCGGCGAGGCTGCGGTAGTCCTCGGACGCGCGCCGGTCGGTGACCTCGTAGAGGGTCTGCTGCGCCTCGTCGACGATGTCGTCCACCTCACCTTGGCCGCGGTATCCGAGTTGCGCGATGCGCATGGACGCTTCCACCAAGCGACGAAGAATGGCCTTGTCGCGAACAATTTCGGCGTAGTAGATGGCATTGGCGGCGATGGAGACGGAGGCGAGGAGGTCGTGCAGGTACACCGGCCCACCGATCTTCTGCAGCTCGCCCATCTTGCCGAGTTCGCCTGCGACGGTGACCGTATCTGCGGGCTCGCCTCGGCCAAACAGGTTGACGACCGCGTCGAAGATGATCTCGTGATTGGGACGGTAGAAGTCGCCGCCGCGCACCACCTCGACCACGTCGGCGATCGCGTCCTTGCTCATCAGCATGGCGCCCAGCACGCTCTGCTCCGCCTCCAAATCCTGCGGCGGATTCTGGCCGTAGACGTCTTCCGACACCGCTGCCTCCTCATCTCCTTGCCTCAGGGTAGGCCACGCCGTGAAACCACGCCGCAAGTTGCTGTGCGCAACGTTGGGGAAAATCTGTGGATAACTTGTGGACAAGTTTGATTCCCACGCCTAACACTTGTGGAGAGAAGCATTTCCCGCACGGAAATCCCGTTACACAATCGTTATATACACGGAATCTGCCGACTTCTCCACATCGCACCCCCACGCATGCTCGTAACCTTCTGTCAAATTTCGGGCGTGTCGTCGTAGCGGCTCGGATGCACGTCGCCGAATTGCGTTTATGTCTCTCTGGCAAGGGGTTATGCCGTGTTTCTCGCGGCATGGCAACCCGACGATACTCCTTGCGGTGGCCGGGTGAGCCTGGGCTGTTAACCGTTTGCGACCTGGGGTTTCACTGAAAAATACGGACTTATCCACATTGACTGTGGATAAGTGGCGAGTAGTGCACGGGTTCTCCACGCTCGGCATTGAAATTCATACCCCGCGGGGGTATTGTCGCGGGTGGAGGATACGATGACGACACACGGCTATACCGCGCAGAAGGAACGTTACTTGCGGCGGCTGAAGCTGATCGAGGGCCAGGCGCGCGGCATCGCGCGCATGGTGGATGAAGATCAGTACTGCATCGACATCCTCACGCAGATCTCCGCAGTCCAATCGGCGCTTCAAGCCGTCGCGCTGGGATTGTTGGAAGACCACCTCGGCCACTGCGTCGCCCACGCGATTCAGCACGGCGGGCAGGAAGCCGACGAAAAAATTGCAGAAGCCACCGCGGCAATCCGCCGCATGGCGAAATGAGAAGCGAAGGAACACCCATGGAAACGAAGTACACCGTCACTGGCATGACCTGCCAGAACTGCGTCAACCACGTCACCGAGGAAGTTCAAGGTATCGACGGCGTCAATGGCGTCAGCGTGCAACTCGACGGAGGTCAGATGGTCGTCGCTTCCGACGAGCGGATCCCGTTCGACGCCATCCTCGAGGCCGTCCAGGAAGCGGGCGACTACACGGTAGTCGAGGCCTGAGCGAGCCTGTTACCGGCGTCTCCTCGGACCGCTGGTTGAGTAGCCCGCGCAGCGGGCGTATCGAACCCCCCCCTGCACTGCGTCTCGATACGGGCCTTCGGCCCTACTCGACGGTCGGGTGGGGCGGCCGCCGGCGCTACTCAACCACCGGGCCCACTGAAGCAGAAACGAAGGAACTCTTGATTACGCAGCTGGATATTCAAGGCATGACGTGCGCGTCGTGCGCCGCCCGGATTGAGAAGAAGCTCAACAAGGTCGACGGCGTGCAAGCGGCGGTGAATTACGCGACGGAGCGGGCCACCGTCGAAGCTCCCGACGACGTCACGCTGGAGCAGCTCATCGGCGTCGTGGAGAAAGCCGGATACGGCGCGACGGTGCCGCAGCCGGATGCGCCTGCCCAGGACGAGGCCGACGCGCTGCGCCCCCGGATGCTGCTGGCCATGGCGCTGGCGGTGCCGGTGATCGTCGTATCCATGGTTCCCGCGCTGCAATTCCCAGCCTGGCAGTGGGTGGCGATGGTGCTCTCCACCATCGTCGTGTTCTGGTGCGGACGCGGCTTCCACAAGGCCACCTGGACGAATCTCCGGCACGGCTCCACCACTATGGACACGCTCGTCACCGTGGGCACGCTCACGGCGATGGCGTGGTCGTACTTCACCATGTTCTTCGGCCATGCCGGCCACATCGGTGTGGTGCACCGCTTCGAGTTCGCCCTGACCCGCCAGGACGCGATGGGGTTCGTCTACTTCGAAGCGGCGGTGGCGATCATCGCGTTCCTGCTCTTCGGAAGGTTCATCGAAGCCAAGGCCAAACGCGAGTCTGGCAAGGCCATGCGCGCGCTGCTCGAAGTGGGCGCCAAGCGGGCGAGGCGGCTCGCAGACGGTGTCGAGCAGGATATCGACGTGCGGCTGTTGCGCGTCGGTGACGAGTTCGTCGTGCGCCCTGGTGAGAAGATCGCCGCCGACGGTGTGGTCACCGACGGGCGCTCCGCCGTCGACCAATCCATCCTGACCGGCGAGTCGCTCCCCGTCGAAGTTGAGCCGGGCAGCGGCGTCGTCGGGGGAGCGGTGAACACCACCGGGCGCCTCGTCGTGCGCGCCACGGCGGTGGGTGAAGACTCGCAGCTCGCGCACATGGCGCGTCTCGTCGAGCAGGCGCAGGCGGGCAAGGCCAAGGTGCAGCGGCTGGCGGACAAGGTCACCGAAATCTTCGTGCCCGCCGTGATTGCCGTCGCGGTCGTCGCCTTCGTCGCGCATCTCCTCCTCGGTTCCGGCTTCACCGTCGCGCTGTCTGCGGGCATCGCGGTGCTCATCATCGCCTGCCCGTGCGCGCTTGGGCTGGCCACGCCGTCGGCGCTCATGGTGGGCACCGGTCGCGGCGCGGAGCTGGGCGTGGTGATCCGCGGCCCGCAGGTGCTGGAGCAGGCGCGCAACGTGCGCACCATCTGCCTCGATAAGACCGGCACACTGACCACCGGCGCCATGTCGGTGAGCAGCGTGGAGCCCGTCGACAGCGTCTCGCCCGAGGAGTTACTGCGCGCGGTGGCTACCGTCGAATCCGCCTCCGAACACCCGATCGCCCGTGCGCTGATGGCGGAGGCGACGGGCGAACTCACCGACTTCGAGAACCTCCCCGGTCGAGGCGTGCGTGGATTCGTCGACGGCGTGGAGACCTGGGCGGGAAGCGCGGCGCTGCTCGCGGAACTCGGGCTCGCCACGCCTGAGCGCGCGTCCAACGCCGTCGGCTCCGAGGTGTGGGTGGCCGAGCGGGAACGAGTGCTGGGGCGCATCGTCGTCGCCGACACCGTGAAGCCCGACGCCGCCGACGTCGTCGCCGAACTCCGACAGCTCGGGCTCACGCCGGTGCTACTCACTGGCGACAACGAGGCATCCGCGCAGGCGGTGGCGAGGGCCGTCGGCATCGACGAGGTCCGCGCCGGCGTCACGCCAGAGGGCAAGGTGGAGGCCGTGAAGGAGTTCCAGCGCTCCGGGCAACAGGTGGCCATGGTGGGCGACGGTGTGAACGACGCCGCCGCGCTCGCGCAGGCAGACCTCGGCATCGCGATGGGTTCGGGCACCGACGCGGCCATCGCCGCCGGCGACATTACCCTCATGCGCCACGACCTGCGGGCCGCCGTCGACGCGATCCGGCTCTCTCGCGCCACGCTGCGCAAGATCCGCTCCAACCTGGTGTGGGCGTTTGGGTACAACACCGCCGCGATTCCGCTGGCCGCGTTCGGTTTCCTCACCCCGATGATCGCCGGGGCGGCCATGGCGTTCAGCTCCGTGTTCGTGGTGCTGAACTCCCTCACGCTCAAGTTTTTCCACAGAACCTGAGCGTTTCTCAGAAAACATTTTGGTTTCTCTCAGTGAGGCCGTACCATGTTCTCGTCTCAAGCATGAGTATCCGAAACTATTGAGAGTGCACCGAATGAAGAAGAAGATTCTGATCCCCGTGGTCTCCGGCGTCACCGCCCTCGCGCTCGTGGGCGGCGTCGCAGCAGCTACGGCGTTTCGCACCTACGACGTGACGCTCACCGTCGACGGCCAACCCCAGGCCGTCGAAGCGAAGGCAGGCACCGTCGCAGATGTGCTGGAAGCGCAGGGTCTCAAGGTCGGCGCTCACGACGTCGTACTGCCCTCGCCGGACACGAAGGTCACCGACGGGCTCGCCGTCGCGGTGAACTACGGTCGCCCATTCGAGGTGAGCGTCGACGGGAAGACCCGCAAGGTGTGGACCACCGCGCGCTCGGTGGAGGAAGCGCTCGGCTACCTCGACCTCGACGAGAAAGACTCGCTCGTCTCCACGTCGCGCTCCGCAGCCATCGGTCGCGAAGGGCTGAGCGTCGACGTCATCACGGCGAAGGATGTGAAGCTCGTCTCGGCAGGCAAGGAGACCCCGGTGCGTCTGGCAGGCACCGTCGAGGATGTGCTCACGAATGCCGGCATCGAGCCTGACGGCGACGACATCGTCAAGCCCGCGCTGACCGCCGCTCTCGCCGACGGGATGACCATCCAGTTCACCGACGTTGAGGTGAAGTCGTCGACGAAGGACGTCAAGGTGCCGTTCGAGAAGACGAAGAAGAAGTCCGACAAACTCCCGAAGGGTGAAGAGAAGGTCACCACGAAGGGCGTCGATGGGCTCAAGCGTGAGACCTACCGCGACGTGTACCACGACGGCAAGAAGGTGTCGTCGAAGAAGCATTCGGAGAAGGTGCTGAAGAACGCCGTCGACGAGGTCACCACCGTCGGCACGAAGGAAGCACCTGCGCCGAGTGCTGCCAGCAAGAGCGACAACAAGTCCGATAGCAAGGGCAACACCAAGTCCGGCGGCAAGAACAACAATGGCGGTGGCGAGAACCTCACGCCGGCGGTCGGCAACCAGTGCAAGGCGTCGTACTACTGGGACCCGCAGCCCACGGCCAGCGGCGAGCGGTTCAACACCCACGACTTCACTGCAGCGCACAAGTCGCTGCCCTTCGGCACCCGCGTGAAGGTGACGAACAAGGCTAACGGGCGCTCCACCGTGGTGCGCATCAACGATCGCGGCCCCTACATCGCCGGACGCTGCCTCGACCTCTCCACCGCAGCCATGAAGGCCATCGGTGGCGTCAAGTCCGGCGTGGTCACCGTCACGTGGCAGGTTGTAGGCTGACGCTGCGCCCTCCATGCGCGAGTGAGAGTCACGATGAAGAAGAGCCAAATCCTGATCCCGACCGCCGCCGCTGCCACGGCGCTGGCGCTCGTCGGAGGTATGGCTGCGGCGTCCTCGTCGCAGCAGCGCGACGTCACCCTGCGCGTCGACGGCCAGGCCAAGGTGCTCGCGACGAGCGAAGCCACCGTCGGCGACGTGCTGGCCGCCGAGGGCATCACGCTCGGCGCCCACGACGCCGTGCTGCCCACCGAGGACGCGCGTGTGACTGACGGGCTTGCCATCGACGTTCGTTACGGGCGCCCGCTCACGCTCACCCTCGACGGTGAGAGCCGCAAGATTTGGACTACGGCGCGCTCAGTGGAGGAAGCGCTGGGTTTCCTGCGCCTGGACGAGCCGGACTCGGCGGTGTCGGTGTCGCGGTCTGCCGCGATTGGACGCGACGGGTTGAGCGTCGACGTCGTGACGGCGAAGGACGTGACGCTGGTCTCGGCAGGCAAGGAGACTCCAGTGCGGTTCGCCGGGACGGTGGAAGAACTCCTCGCCAGTAAGGGCATCACCCCCGATGACGACGACATCCTCAGCCAGCCTGCGGCAGACCTCCTGACCGACGGGATGCGCGTCGAATTCACCGACGTTGAGGTGAAGTCGTCGACGAAGGACGTCACGGTGCCGTTCGAGAAGACGAAGAAGAAGTCCGACGAGCTCCTGCAAGGTGAGGAGAAGGTCACCACCGAGGGCGTCGACGGGCTCAAGCGTGAGACGTACCGCGACGTGTATCACGACGGCAAGAAGGTGTCGTCGAAGAAGCATTCTGAGGAAGTGGTGAAGCAGCCTGTTACGCAGGTCACCACCGTCGGCACCAAGAAACCCTCACCTGCAACCACCCCTACGCCAACACCCGATCCCAAGACGCCTACCGCCAAGCCCGACGATCTCCTCGCCACCACCGGGAAGCGCACCGGTACGAAGTACGACTGGATGCGCGCGGCTGGAATCCCGGAAAGCCAGTGGCAGTACGTCGACTACATCGTCTCCAAGGAATCCAGCTGGAACCCGAACGCCAAGAACCCCTCGAGCGGGGCGTGCGGACTCGCGCAGGCCTACCCCTGCTCCAAGCTGGGGCCCAACTGGAATGACCCCGTCGTCGCACTGCGCTGGCAGTACAACTACGTCAATAAGCGCTACGGCGGGTACGCCGGCGCGTACAAGTTCTGGCGCGCTAATCGCTGGTACTGAGCGCGTGCAGCCAGCGTTCGCGCCAGATGCGAAGATGGGTGCATGACCTCATCGTTCGACTCCGCCCAGCAGCGCGCTCGCGAACTGCGCGAGACCATCGAGCAACACCGCAACGCCTACTACGTCCGCGACGCCCCCAGCGTCTCTGACGCCGAGTATGACGCGCTCGTGCACGAGCTCGAAGCGCTCGAACGCGAATTCCCCGAGCTCGTTACCCAGGATTCCCCCACGCAGACGGTGGGTGGCGCCGTCGGGCGTGGGTTCCCGCCGCTGAAGCATGCCGAGAAGATGTTGTCACTCGACAACGTCTTTTCCACCGACGAGCTCACCTCCTGGCTGCAGAAAGCGGCGGCAAGCACCGATGGGGCAGCGCGGTGGTTGTGTGAGCTGAAGATCGACGGGTTGGCGCTCAGCCTGCGCTACGAGCACGGTGAGCTTGTCAGCGCGGCCACTCGCGGCGACGGCGTGACCGGCGAGGACGTCACCGTGAACGTGCGGCGTATCCCCGGCATCCCGAAGAGGCTGGCGGGCGGGCCGCATCCGGACATCGTCGAGGTGCGCGGCGAGGTGTATCTGCGCAAGCAGGCCTTCGAGGACCTGAACGGCGTGCTCGAAGAGCTGCGCGACGAAGTGGTCGAGCAGATGTGCGGGCGCCCGAACTTCCAGGAAGACAAGGCGCAGGCCTCTGCGCAGCGACGCTTCCCGCCGCTTGCGAATCCGCGCAACGCGGCGGCGGGTTCGTTGCGCCAACTACTCGACGAGAAATCCGGGCTCGAGCTGCGCGCCGGCGAGGAGCGGCTGCGTCGACTCGAGCTCATCGTGCACGGCATCGGGGCGTGGGAACCCGACGTCGCCTCGCAATCCGAGGTGTACGCGCTGCTGAGCGAGTGGGGCCTGCCGACGAGCCCCCACGTGGCCACGGTGAGTGATCCCGCCGAGGTGGTGGCCTACGTCGAGCAGTACGGGGAGCGGCGCAACTCTCTGGAGCATGAGATCGACGGGGTGGTGGTCAAGGTCGACCAGCTGGCGCTGCGGCGCGGGCTCGGAACGACGTCGAGAGCCCCGCGCTGGGCGATCGCGTACAAGTACCCGCCCGAGCAGGTGCACACGAAGCTGCTGGACATCAAGGTCGGCGTCGGGCGCACCGGGCGCGCCACGCCGTATGCGGTGATGGAGCCGGTCAGGGTGGCGGGCTCGGTCGTGCGCCAGGCGACGCTGCACAACCAAGATGTGGTGCGCGCGAAAGGCGTACTCATCGGGGATACCGTCGTGCTGCGCAAGGCCGGCGACGTGATCCCCGAGGTGCTTGGGCCTGTTGCGGAGCTGCGCGACGGCGACGAGCGCGAGTTCGAGATGCCGAGCGCGTGCCCCGAGTGCGGCGCCGAGCTGCGGCCGATGCGGGAGGGCGACGTCGACCTGCGCTGCCCGAATGCGGAGTCGTGCCCGGCGCAGGTGCGCGGGCGCGTCGAGCACATTGGTTCGCGTAATGCGCTCGACATTGAGGCGTTGGGGGAGGTGACGGCGGCCGCGCTGACCCAGCCGGAGGTGCCGGAGACGCCGCCGCTGGTCACGGAAGCCGAACTGTTCCACTTGCAGCTGGAGCAGTTGGTGCCGATCGAGGTGGTGGTGACCGACGCCGAGACCGGCGAACCCAAGCTCGACGCCGAGGGGAACCCGTCGGTACGGATGCCGTTCCAGAAGAAGGTGAAGGGCGAGGTCCAGCCGAGCGCGCAGGCGGAGAAGTTGCTTGCCGAGCTGGAGAAGGCCAAGACGAAGGAGCTGTGGCGCCAACTGGTGAGCCTCAACATTCGTCACGTTGGGCCGGTGGCGGCGCGCGCGCTGGCCGACTGGTTTGGCTCGCTCGAGGCCATCGAGCAGGCGTCGGCCGACGAGCTCGCCCAGGTGGAAGGTGTGGGCCCGACGATCGCGGCCTCGCTCGTCGACTGGCTTGCCGTCGACTGGCACCAAGACATCATCCGACGGTGGCGCGACGCTGGCGTGCGATTCGCGACGCCCGGTCATCCGGGGCCAGGCGCAGCGGTGGTGAACGACGGTGTGCTCGCTGGGCTGACCGTCGTCGCGACGGGGACGCTCGAGGGTTACACCCGCGAGGGCGCGAAGGAAGCCATCATCGCCGCAGGCGGCAAGGCGGCTGGGTCGGTGTCGAAGAAGACGGACTACGTGGCGGCTGGGCCCGGCGCGGGCTCGAAGCTCGCGAAGGCGGAGGAACTCGGGATTCCCGTCCTCGACGCAGCGCAATTCAAGGTACTCGTGGAGCAGGGGCCGGGCGCGCTGGGGCGCTGACGTAGATCGCTCGACTAACCCGATATCCACACTCGTTTCTTGAGAACGCTGGTTTTTGGCGTTTGTAGCAAACGAATGTGGATATCGGGTTAGTTGCCGCTTGGTTCCCGTACCTCGCGGATGAATATATGGGATCCCCTAGCGGCGGCGAGCGGGATCAGCTACGATGTACAACATCCTATAGGATCTTGTATACGGATCCCTCGACGATGAGGAGCTGAGCGATGACGTTTCTGAAGCATGATTCATCCACGTTTGCCGCGGATGCCGCGCGCGGTTTTGTGCGTGCTCACAGTGATGCCGTGCAGTCGGTGTTTGGTGGGGTGGTGCGTACGACGCGTAGCGCCGAGGATGAAGTAGCTCTGGTGATCGGTGGAGGGTCTGGTCATTACCCGGCATTTGCTGGCCTTGTAGGTCCGGGACTCGCACACGGCGCGGTGCTCGGCAATATCTTCGCTTCGCCTAGCGCCCGGCAGGTGGAAAGCGTCGCCCGTACCGTCGAGCAGGGGCGTGGTGTGTTGCTCAGCTATGGCAACTACGCCGGTGACAAGTTGCAATTCGACGAGGCCAGCGCGGCGCTCGAGGCAACTGGCATCGAGGTCCGTACCGTCCGCGTGACCGATGACATTTCGTCGGCTCCCGAATCGGAGATCGATAAGCGGCGTGGTATTGCCGGCGACCTTGTGGTGTTCAAAGTGGCAGGGGCCGCCGCGGCCGCAGGTAAAGATCTTGATGAAGTGCATCGCCTTGCCGCGCTCGCGAATGACCGCACTCGCTCCGTAGGCGTTGCCTTCACTGGCTGTGTACTTCCCGGTAGTGACGAGCCGTTGTTCTCCGTGCCGCGTGGACGAATGGCCGTTGGGATGGGCATCCATGGCGAGGCTGGATTGGATGAGGTAGATGTTCCTACGCCTGCCGAGCTGGCTGAACTCTTTGTGACGAAATTGCTCGCCGAATCTGTTACTCCCGATCGAGGTTCGCGCCGCGCCGTGGTGATTGTGAATGGTCTTGGCGCGTTCAAGAACGATGAAATGTACGTCCTACTAGGACATGTGATGCAGCAACTCGATGCGGAAAATGTCGAAGTCGCAGACATCAAGGTCGGCGAGTTTTGCACCAGCTTCGAGATGGCTGGTGTGTCGCTCACCTTGTGTTGGGTGGACTCCGAACTTGAAGAGCTTTGGAAAGCAGCGGCGCAGTCGCCTGCGTACTCGGAAGGGTCTGTATCGGAGTCCAAGGAGACCGTGGCCCTTGAGGCAAGCGCTGCCGATGCCGACGAAGCGCTTCCCGACGCCAGTGAGGAATCGCGCCGTGCCGCATCCCGCGTCGCTGAGTTGCTGCAGACCGTGGCGCGCGTCGTCGACGAACATGCCGAGGAGCTTGGGCGGGTTGATGCCATTGCCGGCGACGGAGACCATGGGATTGGAATGCAGCACGGCTCGCATGCAGCGTCGGAGGCCGCTGTAGCGCTCACGGAGCAGGGAGCAGGTGCGGGCACGCTATTGAAGCGAGTTGGCGATGCTTGGCAGGACGGGGCCGGTGGCACATCCGGTGCCCTCTGGGGCGCGATGTTACGAGCCATCGGCGGCGTGCTCGGCGACGATGATACGCCCTCCGTTGAGCAGGTGAAAGAAGGCGTCTCTGCAGCAGCGGAGGCTGTGCAGTCCATGGGTGGCGCGATGCCAGGGGATAAGACGATGGTCGACGCGCTCGCCCCGTTTGCTGAGACTCTGGCGAACACCTCCGATTACGATTTGGCTGCCGCGTGGGGCGAAGCTGCATCGGCTGCAAGAAATGGTGCCGACGCCACCACAGACATGATGCCGGGCCTGGGGCGTGCCCGATCACACGGTGACAAAGCCGTCGGTGTAGCTGACCCAGGCGCACTTTCATTCGCGCTCATCGTCGAAGCCCTGACGGAAGAGCTGAAGCAGGGCTGAGTCACAACAACCAAGAGGAAGGCGGAACTGCGTTGTACACCGCAGATAATTGGCCAATCGCGGCAAAAATGAACTTCGGCAACACGGCAGATGATGGAACGCCCTTAGCGGAAGCGCCTGTCTCTGCTTGGGCAGACCACCTCGAGCAAGTCGTAGGCGCAGGCTTTAAAGCGATAGACCCCATCGACGATTGGATTCTCATCGGAGAACTGCCGGAAGAGCGTTTCGTGGAGCTGAAGAAGCTCATCAAGTCCTTTGACTTGGCGGTGCCAGGTGTCTCCTTTGGCCGACGAAGCCTAGTTGACAGGGAGCACGGCGAGGAACACCTCGCAATGATGCACCGTGCGCTTGACCGCTCGGCTGAGCTTGGGGCCGAAATCCTCAACATCGGTTTCATGCAGCCACTCACAGCGGAGCAGCAGCAAGCGATGTGGTTCTGGCATGCCCAGGGGCATGTCGACGACCCCGCGCTACGTCCCCTCGCAATCGAGCGAGTAAGGGAGTTAGCCGATCATGCCCAGCGCAATGGCATGGAAATCGCATTGGAAATGTATGAAGACACATACATCGGCACGGCTGAGGACGCAGTGGCGTTTGTTAAGGACTGCGGTCACCCAGCGGTGGGAATCAACCCTGATGTAGGGAACCTTGTAAGACTGCATCGCCCAGTGCCCGATTACAAGGATATTTTCGAGGCTGTGCTGCCGTACTCCAACTACTGGCATATCAAGAACTACATTCGAGATGAAGACTCTGCCACGGGAGCTTTTTTCTCTGCGCCGGCGTCTCTAGAAGACGGATGGATTGACTATAGATGGGTTATCCAAAAAGCACTATCGTTAGGGTATCGTGGCGCCTTCCAAGCTGAACATTATGGAGGGGACTGGCTGGGTAATGGGGCTAGAAATGCCCGCTATATCCGTGAGGTCCTTCAGTCTTCACAGGGCCTCTACGCTGAGTCTCAGTAGATTTTGTAATAACGAATTATTTCTGGAGAAATGTATAGGAGCGATGAAATGATTTTCCCTGAAGAGCGGGCTGCCGTCGTCACGGGTGTAGGTGCCCCTTCTGGTATTGGTCGTCGTATTGCTCGACGACTGCTAGAAGATGGATTTGACGTTGCTGTGGGTGATATTCAATTCGACAACGTTGATAGTTTCGTCGAAGAAGTGAGAGGCGAATTCCCCAAACGCAAGATTGTAGGCTTGCACCTCGATGTCGCCGACGAGGCATCGGTGGTCGCCGCTTTTGAAAAGGTTGATACGGAGCTTCCTCAGCTAGTTGCGCTTGTGAACCCTGCAGGTATCGCGTGCCCTGAGACGCTGCTGGATATCTCTGTGGCTGACTTTGACAAGGTCTTTGCAGTGAATTGCCGAGGTACATTCTTGATGATGCGCCACGCCTTCGCCCGTATGAAGCAACATGGTATTGGTAGAATCGTCAACTTCTCTTCTATCACCGCCTTCGATGGTGGAGGGACCTTCTCAAAGGGAATTTACGCGGGAGCAAAGGCTGGAATTATAGGATTGACCCGGGGTGGCGCTCGAGAATTTGGCCCGTCGGGGGTCACAGTTAATGTCATCGCCCCAGGGCCGATTGATACCGAAATTATGGGTGGCAAGCTCACCGATGATCGTAAGGCGACAATGTCTTCGAACATTCCGCTGCAGCGTGTCGGGCAACCTGAGGAGATCGCCTCCGTTTGCTCTTTCCTCGTATCGGAGGACTCCTCGTTTGTAAATGGCACTGTTCTAAACGCCGATGGCGGAAAGCACATGCGTTGAATTCTACGCCCAACTTAGTCAATGACGACGATAAGGGAAATTTATGTCTGCTGCACTATTGATTCTTCACCTGGTGATCGCCATTGCGATCATCCTGGCGGGGATCATCTTTTTCAAGTTGAATGCTGCAGTCGCGATGATTATTGCAACCTTGTATCTCGGTATTGCTACCGGTATGCCAATAATGGATGCTGTATCGACGGCGACTAGCGGCTTTGGAAATATGATGGCTGGAATCGGGTTGCCTATTGGATTTGGTATTATCCTTGGTCAGCTGCTTTCTGATAGCGGTGGAGCTCAGGTCATCGCGGATAAAATCATGTCGGCCTTTCCTGAGCGACGTGCTATGTGGGCCGTAGCCTTGGCGGGATTCGTCCTATCGATCCCTGTGTTTTTCGATGTCACGTTCGTTATCTTGATTCCTATCGGAATCACTATTGCTGCCAAGGTCAATATGAAGATGGCCTATGTGACAGGCTTCCTTACAATTGGTGCGACGACGGCGCATTGTGTCGTCCCGCCTACTCCAAACCCGCTCGCCGCTGCCGATATATTTGGATTCGATTTGGGTGTGATGCTGGGTGTCGGTCTCATCGTAGGTTTGGTCACAGTCATCCTATCGATCCTCGTGTATCAATGGATTCATGATAAATTCAATATTTGGAATGATGAAAAAGATGTAAACCATGCGTCCCAGGTGACTGAAGAGCTTCTCGCGAAGAGGGAGCAGGTCCTCGCGGAAGATAAGCCAAAGCCCCCTCTTTTGCTAGCCTTGGTTCCTATCGTGATCCCAATCATCTGCATCCTTAGTGGGACGGTCGGAAACGCTCTGTTTGAAGAGGCGCCGGTTTGGTCAGCATTCTTGGGTGAAAAAACTATCGCTATGCTTCTCGGAACCCTCGGAGCGTACGCGATTTCTGCGGCCTACATAGGCCGGGACAAACTCGAACAGTCTGCCGGCGAAGGGCTTAAGGCTGCAGGTGTTGTCTTACTGATTACAGGCGCCGGCGGTGCTTTCGCTTCGGTGATTTCTGCTGCGGGCGTTGGTGACAGCATCGTGGCTCTTCTCTCCACAGAGGGAGACACATCGGTGATCGGAGCGATGTTTCTTGCCTTCACTATCGGTATGATTTTCCGAGTCGCGCAGGGCTCAGGAACAGTTGCCGGTATGACGTCCATGACGATCATGGCGACCGTCGCGCCAGCCGTTGGCATTCATCCCGTATGGATTGCTCTCGCTTGCCTATCGGGTGGGAACTCGATCGGTCACGTCAACGACTCTGGGTTCTGGGTAGCAACGAATATGTCCGGCTTGACTGTGACGGGCGGATTGAAAACGTATACCCTTGGGTCCTTCATTTCGGCTGTGCTTATTTTCACGCAAGCCCTCATTGGCGCCCTGGTCATCCCGCTCTAAGACGCAGATTTCTGGTTTGGTGCGTAACCGAGCGGCTGCGCACCAAACGAGAAATCTTACTTTCGATGACGCTCGTGTGTCTCTTTGGCTACGGCTACGAAAGCCTCTGGATCGTGTGCAAAGCGGCCAAGGAACAGACCATCGATGCTCTCTGACAACTCTTGGATAAGACCAGTTCCAGCCGATCCGCCGTAAAGGATTGAGATTCCGGGCATATCCTGGAGTTGATCTCGCATGGCATCACAGACTGCCGAAACATACTCAGGTTCTGCAGGCTTGGCTGCTCCAATGGCCCAGTAGGGTTCGTATGCGAGCCAGATCTCGTTGGGCGTGGCATCGTGAAGGGCACTGCGGATCTGCTCGACGCAAAGCTTGGCAGCGTCGTCAGGGTTGGTTTGCTTGGGTTCTCCGATGCACAGCAGCGGCGTGAGGCCCACTTTCGTCGCCGTGGCGACCTTTTGGGCCACCATTGCGTCGCTCTCCGCGAAAATGGTTCTTCGCTCTGCATGCCCAATCTCGACGACGCGGGCGCCTAACGCGTATAGGTCCGCTCCGGACACCTCACCCGTAAAAGCACCTCGGTCTTCGGGAGCAAGGTTCTGAGCCCCGAGCATCATGCCCGCAGCGGCTATCGGTTCTGCCACTGCAGCCATCGTGAGAAAATCAGGCAGGACTGCGAGCGTTACCTCGTCGGTAAGGCTTTGCTCAGCCCGTACGAGGGAAGTCAGTGCGTTGACGTACTCGAGCGTGCGCTCACGCTCGAAATACATCTTCAGGCTGACCGCAGTGATTGGCTTCCGTGAGCTGTTACGCGACATATCAGCAGCCCTTCGATTCGTACTCCTTAATGCGAGCCACCTTAGGTGCGCTGCGGGAGCCTTCGTCGAATTCATTGGCCAGATAGTTTTCAAGCAGCACCTTCGCTGTCTCGATGCCGATCACCTGCGCGCCCATGGCGAGCATGTTGGCATTGTTGCTCAAGGTAGCGCGCTGGGCCTGGTACACGTCGGTCACGCAGGCGCAGTAGGCGCCGGGAACCTTGTTTGCTGCAATCGAGACGCCGATGCCAGTGCCGCAGACCACGATGCCGCGATCAAAGTCACCTGCGACGACGCGGTTTGCGACGTCCACAGCGACGTTGGCGTAGATGGGGTCATCCGCGCCGAGATCCGTGGTCTCGTGACCGAGTTCTTCCGCGCGCTTCATCAGCGCAGTTTTGAACTCCGTCGCATTGGGGTCACTGCCGAAAGCGAGTTTCATGATTCTCCCTTGGTCTTGTTTCTTCCGAAGCCAATCCTACGTGTAACAAAATGCGTCTCTAGTGCTGGGGCGGGTCAGGTTCATCCTTAACTCGGTCCAGAAGCCGATGAAGGTGAGCGCTCATGGCGTCAACGGCTGCATCGGCCTTACCCGAAGCCACAGCATCGAGGATCTCCTTATGCTCCTTCAACGCAACAGAAGCATCAGTTACGCCTGATCCGATAGCTTGCCTCATTCGGTGAGCACGGAAACCGAGCGATTCGACGAGCAGCTCCAAGTAGCGGTTATCGCAGTGCTTCAGAATGGCAGAGTGGAACGACCAATCTGCAGCGAAATAGCGCGCGAGCGCTTCTCTTTCGCTACTCTCGTCAGTCTCAGCTAGGCGATGCACAGCAGCTACGTGCGCTTCGTAAGCCGTATGCAGGTCTGCAACCAGCTCTGGTTGATGCCTCATTGCTCGTTCAATGGACCCAGTCTCTAAGACCAGGCGGGCGTCTACGAGCTCGATCACCTGCGCGCGAGACATAGGGGGTGAGACGCGGTAACCGCGTCGAGCCTCTCGTCGGACGAGACCTGTCGCTTCCAATCTGGCAAGCGCCTCACGAACAGGCGTAGGTGACACGCCGAGAAACGACGCCAATCCATCGATTGACAGGGGCGTGCCTGCTTCCCACTTGCCCATCGAGAGTTCCTCGAAGAGCACTTCATACACGCTATCCGGCAAGGTCTTGTGCGAGATGCGTTTCGATAACTCGGGATGCTTAGAGGGCACCTCATCATCTTAGTGTGGTCGGGCGTCGCTATTGACCGTTCCCAGTGGCGTTGACCGCCCCGGCAGGTAAACATAGATCAAGTTCGTGGCGGGTAGACGAGCCACCAACTTGATCTATCTTCAGGCCTTCGTCGACGTTCGCGCTCGGCCGGCTGCGACGTCGGCGTAGAGCCGCAACATCTCGTCGGCCTGCGACTGGATCGTCCACTGGCTGGCCAGCTCGACGGAGCGTCGCGACGCCTGCGCTTTCCAAGCGGGGTCGTCAAGCTTCTGAATTACTCGCATGATGGCGGCAGCGAAGGAAGCTGGCGTCGGACGGGCGAGCTCGCCGTTGATGCCGGGTTCGAGGACCAGCTGCAGTTCGTGGTCGACGGCGACGAGCGGTAGGCCGGCCAGCGCGGCCTCGTGGAGCACAAGCGCCTGGGTGTCCGTCTGACTAGGGAATGCGAACACGTCAGCCATGCCGTAGAACGCGCCGAGCGCATCGCGTGGCTGCTCGCCGGGCAGCACGCAGTGTCCGCGGTCGCGCGCGGCGGCGAGCGCCTTCTTGATCTTCGGGTAACGCTGCCAGTCGCCCACCACCATGAGCTGCGCGTCGGGGCGCTGCGCCGCGACAAGCTCAAACGCGTCGATGAGTAGCGGCAGCCCCTTCTCTGGAGCAATCCGCCCCGCATACAGCACGAGGGGCCCGTCGCCACGAGGCGCCGGCGGAGGCCCGGGCGGTAGCGGGTCGACGCCGTTCGGCACGCAAATCACGTTCGCCGTAGGGGCAATCTGTAGGCAGCGGTTGAGGGTTTTTGGCGACGGTGTGGTCACCAGGTCTGCCGACTCCAGCATCTTGGCGCACAGCCCGAGCAGTGACGCCGTCGACTTGCCCCGATCCTCATAGCGGATCTCGGCAGCTTTGATGGTTTCGCCGTCGATGATGCCGCCGTGCGAAATCTTCGCAAACGACTTCAACACCATCGTGAGCAGCGGAAGCACCGACGAGTAATGGTCGGCGTAGGCGTCGAAATCGGTGTGCCACGTGAGCATCATGGGGATGTTCAGCTGCTTGGCGGCCCACATGCCGAGCGCGCCGACGGTGCCGAAGCCGTGCACGTGCAGCACGTCGGGCTGGAGCTCTCCGAGACGTTTGATGGTGCGCTCGAAGTGACGGCCGTTGGCGACGCGGGTGGGCATCCGGGGCACTCGCACGCTGGGGAGGCGGATCTCGGTGCGGCCCGCGCGCCCGGCGTGCGGGTTGACGCCCTTCGCGGCGGGGGCGACGACGATCACCTCGTGCCCAGCGTCGAGGAGGTTGCCCTCCAGCTGCTGCACGGCAACCATGAGCCCGTTCGAGCCGGGGCCGTAGTTATCAGTGACCTGCGCCACTCTGAGTCGTCGATCCACGCCCACAGCCTAACGCCCGCCGCCCTCAGGGGAGTCGACCGACGCGGTCCCGTGCGGTTTGAGGGTCTCAGCCGGCCAAATCAGTTCTGCGGCGACGAAGCTGGCGCGTCCACTGCCGCACGACGTGCGCCGAGTAGGGGAGCGTCCCCGCGCTCACGCTGTCAATACACGACTGCGTGGCGCGCAGTGCTTCGTCGATGGCTCTGCTCGCTGCGCGCTCCGGGAGCCCCACTTCATCGGCAAGGCGCAGGAACGTGCGTCGCGTGAGGTTCTCCCGGGCGCCCGCTACGGTGAGTGCCGAAGTCCGATCGCCATAGGGGAGCGTCGACGGGATGTCGTAGATGGGCGCGACGCGCCACTCGCCGTCGTGGGTTTGCAGCACGGACACGTTCTTCGCGTGGAGATCGCCATTGCCGGTGAGCCACGCGAACACGAACTGCTGAAAGACGGCCTGCATCGCGACGAGTCGAGCGGGGCACACCTCTGCGACGACATTGATGACATCGGCGGCGGTCATGCGGTACTTGTCGGCGGGATACCGGCCCGCCAGCTGGCAGGCGTCCTCGACGGCCAGTGGCTCAGGCACGCGGTCGAAGCGCCGGACGACGAGGCCTGTTTCACCGTTGACGTCGGTGATCAGCTCGCTGCGCGCGACGGGCTGCCGCAGGCCACGGGCAAGCTTCAGGAAGAAGTGCTCGTTGACCGTAGCCAGCGGATACTCAGGGGGATCGAGCTTGACGATCGCGTCCGTGCCGCCAAGCTTCACGGGGAGCGACATCATGGCCCCCGAGGCCTTGTCTTGGGCGCCGGCGAGGCCCGTGCGCTCCACGAGGCCGGTGCGCTCTCTCAGCTCTGCGAAGTTGATTTCGTCGCCGCTGATGAGCGCGGGGATGGGCGTGGGGTCGGTGCCGTCGGGCAGTACGGTGACGTCGCCAACGGTGTTGCCTCCGACCGCCAGCAGTAGGGAAAACTCGTCGTCAACGCTGGTTTTTACGCTCTGGCGCAATGCTGTGAGTCGGCGGCCCTCGGGGAGTAGCCCCGTGAAGAATGCTGGAAGCTGCCCTGGCTGCGTCACAACGGGTGGCGCGTCCACGGGGAGCGTCGTTGCGACGGGCGGGCCCGCGTACCCGTCGACATACGCGAAGGTCACACCGTCGCTGTCACGGGTCAGGGTTGCCGCGACGCGTCCCGCCTTACGCACGATTGCGCGCTCGACTTCGGTGAGGTTCATCGTCGGACCTCTGCGTGAAGCTCGAGCCCGAGTGCGTCGAGGACCGCGACGACGTGGTTCAGCTGCACCGTCGGCTTGCCGTGTTCGAGCGCGCGGACGAAGCGCTCTGAGGTGCCGGCGAGGTCGGCGAGCTGCTGCTGCGTGAGGCGCAGATCCTTTCTGCGCTCGCGCACGGTGGCGCCCAAATCCATGCGTGCTCCTATCGGTTCGAACGTGCCGGTTTCTCCCATTCTGAAGGCTGCAGCGGTGCGACGCAAGCCAAATAGGCACGCTCGTGCCGGTTATGGGGGTTTATGGCGAGTTGCACCCGCGTCGGTGCGCATATCGGCATGTTCGTGCCGGCGGGGCTACGGCAGCCGCACGACGCGGTCGCAGGCGCGCATGACGTCCTCGTCGTGGGTGATGACGAGCACGGGGTGTCCAGCGGCGGCCTCCCACACGTCGGTCATGAGGTGCGCTGCGGTGTCGTGGTCGAGGTGCTCGGTGGGCTCGTCGAGGATGATGAGATCGCGTTCGGCGGCCAGCACTCGGGCGAGGGCGAGGCGCCGTCGCTCGCCCCCTGACAACGTGGATCCCCCCTCGCCGACGACGCGCTCCGGGTCGAGCCGCAATCCCGCCCGCTGCAGCGCCAGGCGCACGTCGTCGTCGGTGGCGTCCTTGTTGCCGATGCGCACGTTCTCCGCGACGGTGGTGGCGAAGATGTGCGCGTCTTGCGCGAGATATCCGACGCGGCCGGCGCGTTCCACCTCGCCCGCGAGTGGCGGGATCAGGCCCATGAGTGTGGCCGCGACGGTGGTCTTGCCCACGCCCGACGGCCCGACTAGCGCCACCTTCTCCCCAGGTTCGACGGTGAGGTCGAGGTGCTCGAGCACCGGCTCGCCGCCTGGCCAACCGACGGTGACGTCGCGCAGCTGCACCTTCACGCCGTCGCCAGGGAGCACGTCGCCGGTGCCGACGGGTTCGGCGTCGAGCACCTGCTGGACCCGCTCGATGGAGGCCTTGGCGCGTGTATAGGTTTGCGCGGCCTTCGTGAAGTCCTGGAACACCTCGTGCAGTGCGAGGGGCGTGAGCACGAGCACCGCGAGTAGGCGCGGTTTTAGCGTGCCGGCGGCCACGGCTTCGCCGCCAATCCACAGTGCCGCGACGACGGCGATTCCTGCCGCGACGATCTGCGCCGCGGTGGCGAGCCCACGCACCCAGGCGCCGCGCGCCTCCTGTCGGCGGAGGCGGTCGTCGATGTCGAGCATCGCGGCGACGGTGCGCGCTTCGGCGTTGTTCGCCAGGAGGTCCGGCCCGACCAGCGCGAGTTCCCTCGTCGCATCCGCGAGCTCGCCTCGCGTGGCGACGGCGGCGCGGTCGACCGCGTGACTCATCCGCTGCGCGAGGATGGGCACCACGATGCCGGCCACCACGGCGGTCACGAACAGCACCGCGGCGCTGAGCGGGTTGAAACTGCCGAGCAACACCGTCGTGGCGACAATCACCAGCGACGCCGACAGCGCCGGCAGTGCGACGCGGACCACCACGTCTTGGACGGCGGCGATGTCCTGCACGACGCGGGTGAGGAGGTCGCCCTGGCGGCGGCCGATGAGGGTGGTGCGGGAGAGTTTGTCGTAGGTGCGGGAGCGCAGCACGCCCACGACGCGGAGCGCCACGTCGTGGCCGACAAGGCGTTCTGCGTAGCGCGCCGCGCCGCGCCCGATGCCGAACGCCCGCACGCCGACGGCGGCGGCTTGGAGGTAGAGCACGGGCGGGAACTCCGCCGCGCGGGAAATCAGCCATGCCGACACGCCCATGAGCGCGACGGAGCACGCCGACGCGGCGGCGGCCAGCAGCGTGGCGAGCGCGAACCGCGCGCGTCCGCCGGGGACGGCGCGCAGGAGATCGCGCATGAAGCGGATCATGGCGTCACCCCTTGCCACTCCACGATTCGGTCCGCGGCCTGCAGCACCGCCGGGCGGTGGCTCACAATCAGCGCGGAAGCTCCCGAGGCCCGGACCGCGTCGACGACGTGCGCCTCGCGGTCGGAATCGAGCCCGGCGGTGGGCTCGTCGAGAATCAGCAGCCTGGCCCCATGCCGGATGCGCAGCAGCGCCCGAGCCAGCGCGACGCGACGGCGCTCGCCAGCCGAGAGCCCCTCGCTGTCGTCGGCGACGGCCTTGTCCAGGCCGAAATCAGCCCCCGCGAGCCGCAGCACGTCGACGATTTCGTCGTCGGTGGCTTCCGGGGCGCCGAGCCGCACATTCTCACCGACGGTGCCTCGCACCAGCCCCGGGTCTTGCGCAACGTAGGCCACCTGCTCGCGCCATGAGCTGAGGTCGACGCCCGCGAGATCAGCGTTGCCGACGCTCACCCGCCCCTCGCTGGGGGTGAGGAAACCCATCGCCAACGCGAGCGCCGTCGTCTTTCCTCCGCCCGACGTGCCGGACAGCGCGACGATTTCCCGCTCGCCCAGCTCGAGGTTGAAGTGGGCGAGCACGGGGGTGTCGGCGCCCGGGTAGGCGAAAGTGAGGTCGTCGAAGCGCAGTGCCCCGGAGCGCGGCGCCGGCGCGGTGCCGTCGTGGGTGGGGGCGCCGTCGATGATGGCGAAGGCCGCGTCCGCGGCGGCCACCCCGTCGGCGGAGTCGTGGAAGTGCGTGCCGACCATGCGCACAGGCAGGTACGCCTCGGGCGCGAGTACGAGCACGAACAGCGCGGTGAAGAAGCTGACTTCGTCGAATACCAGCCGGAAGCCGATGGTGACCGCGATCACCGCCACCGACAGCGACGCAAGCAGCTCCAGCGCGAGCGACGACAGGAACGACACCCGAAGCACCCGCATCGTCGCCTGCGCGTAGCGCTCCTCGCTGAGGTCCACGCCTCGTTTTTGTGCCTTCGCGCGGGCGAACGCTTGGAGCGTTGGCAGGCCCGCGATGAGGTCCGCGAAGTGGTTGGCGAGTCGGTCGGCCATCGCGAACGAGCGTTTCGTCGCCTTCTGCGTCGTCCACCCGATGAGCGCCATGAACAGCGGAATGAGCGGCAGCGTGATCGCCATGATGATCGCCGATGTCAGGTCGGCCCACAGCACAAAGGCGCCGACGATGAACGGCACCGTGGCGGCGAGGCCGAGCTGGGGGAGGTACTTCGAGAAGTAGCCGTCGAGGTCGTCGAGCCCTCGGGTGACGAGCCGCATCAGCGACGCCGACGGGGTCCCGCCCACGGGGGTGCGCAGGTGCGCCGCGACGATGTCTCGTCGTAACTGTGACTTCACGGCCGCCGCCGAGCGATGCGAGAGCCACGCATTCGCCCAAGCCAACGCCGCCCTGGCCAGGAACACAGCCGAGAGCAGGAGCAGCAGGCGCGAACAACCGTCGGGGAGGTGGCCCAGCGCGAAGGTCTGCGTGATGCCCATGGCGATGAGCCACGCCTGCGCGGTGACCAGCAGCGCAGTAATCACGCCGACAACCACAGACGCGACGAGGTACCTGCGCGTGGCTGCGGCGCGCTGGAGTAGGCGGGGGTGAATCGGTCCGGGCATCGGGGTTTAGTCTCTCATGCTCAGACTGTGGTCTAGAACGCGAGACGCGACTGAGCGCACACCAGATCGTGAAAACCGCCCCAAACGGGGAGAAATCGGCATCTGGCGTGCGCTCAGTCGCGCAAACCTCAGTAGGCCCCTGATTTACGGCTCCATCTCGTCGGCCGTAGGAGCGGCGGGTCGGTTCGTCGAGGTGCGGTCGAGGTAGAAGAACGCCGTGGTGGCGACGTCGTCGCGCAGCTGACGGTAGCGGCCCTTCGAGCGCCAACCGAGTGTTTGCACGTCGACGCGGCTGAGGCGCTCGGAGAAGCGGATCGGGTCGGGCGTGTGCCAGCGGTACATGCCGAAGCGCTGCTGGCTTTCGTACAGGCCGTCGGGGCGGATCACCTGCGGCATGCCGAGGAACGGCGTAGTGAACGCGGTGTAGCCCTGGCCGGGCACGTCGAAGTTCCATGCACCGCCGAAGTAGTCCTCGGTGCCGGTGCCGCAGATGGTGGGGTAGTCCACGTCGTCGTCCATGTAGAACTTGAGTTCACCTTCGCCCCACCAGCCGGTGGAGTTGACGCCCCACGCCATGTAGGTGCCCGCGTAGTGGCCGCGGCCTTCAATACCCTCGAGCATCACGTGGAGGCCGTCGGTGACGGGCTGCGAACGCCGCCACTGGGCGTGCAAGTAGGCCGCTTCTTCGGGCACGGGGCCCTCTTCGTATGTGATCTGGTAGTAGACGAACACGTCTTCGTCGCTCAGGTTCTCAATGGTGAAGCGGGCCCCGCTGCGGAACGGCATCGGCCAGTACGAGTTGCAGCCGCCGTGGGGGTTGACGGCGATCATCTGCGAGCTGACTTGGGCGAACTGGTTCCAGCCGTGGCAGAAGAAGTCGCCGAGGGGCACCTCGATGGCGGGTGCATCGTCGCCATCCCAGTACGCGCGGAGAATGAGTGAGCGCATCTTGCGCATGTCGGTGGTGAGCCAGATGTTGGTGATGCAGCCGGAGCCGCTGATGTCGGCGAGGGTGAAGGTGGTGCCGGCGTCGAGCTTGATGCTGGGGGAGACCTTCCATCCGACGCCCAGTTCGCGGGAAGCCTCCGCGCCGGTGCCCGTGGTGGCCTTGCCGCCCTCGCCGGGCGCGCCGGTGAAGTTCTCGGGGGATATCGAGCGTGTATGGGTGGGGCGAATCAGCGCGGCCTGCTGCCACGGGCCGGCGAGTGCATGCTCTGGCATGGTCTGTGCTCCTTCGTTGTGTGAAATCGTTATCACTAGCTTACGGGCGACGGAAACATAAGGAATGCTGGAACCCACCAGATTCGGTGGGCTCCAGCATTCCTTAATCTGGTTAGCTGGTCGCCAGGGGACCTACGCAGCGGGGGACACGTCGTCGGGGATCGACTTCGTGCTGATGCGCTTGGAGAATACCCAGTAGCTCCACGCCTGGTAGGCCAGCACGATCGGCACGAAGATGGCAGCCGCCACCGTCATGATGGTGAGCGTCGTCTCCGACGATGCGGTGGTGATCATGTTGAGGCGATCGCCGACGGCCACCGTCTCGTCCTGCGCGAAGCCGATGTTGCCGTACATCTTCAAGAAGATGCCGGTGAACAGCGTCACAATGGCGAGACCGGTGCAGATGAACGCCCAACCGTCGCGGTCCTTCATCACCATGAATACAGCCACGACGAGCGCAACCACGCTCAGGATTCCGACGATCCACGTGAGCACCGAGAAGTCGCCGAATTCGCTCTTCGCGGGGTAGACGATGTTCTGCCAGAGCACGAAGATCGCGGTGAGCGCGACGGCGACCCAGCCCACCTTGGTGCCGAAGCTCTTGGCCTTGTCATGTACGACGCCCGACGTCTTCAGTGCCAGGAATGCGGAGCCGTGGAAGAGGCAGATCGCGACGAGCATCAGGCCGCCCACTAGGGCGAACGGCATGAAGAGGCCGAAGAAGTTGCCGTTCCACAGCTTGCCGTCGTTCGGCAGGCCGGAAACGAAGTTCGCAAAGCCGACGCCAAACACCAGCGCGGGCAGGAACGAACCGATCGCGGCGAACCAGTCGAGCATGTTGCGGTACTGCGACGTGTGGTGCTTCGAGCGGTACTCGAAGGCCACGCCACGCAGGATCAGGCCGATCAATACGAGCAGCAGCGGCAGGTATAGGCCGGAGAAGAGCGACGCGTACCAGCCCGGGAAGGCCGCGAACATGGCGCCACCTGCGGTCAGTAGCCACACCTCGTTGCCGTCCCACAGTGGGCCGATGGTGTTGACGATGACGCGCTTCTCCTTGTCGTTGCCGCCGATGATCTTGATGAGCATCGCCACGCCGTAGTCGAAGCACTCGAGGAAGAAGTAGCCGATCCAGAGCACTGCGACGAGCAGGAACCAAACCAGCGTGAACGGGGGAACTGTGGTTTCAAGTAACAACATTGCTCCAGCTCCTCTCAGTACGCGAAGCTCATTGGCTTGTCGGGGTCATCGTTGAGTTCGACGGGCTCCACGTCGGGAAGTCCGTGCTTGGTGTACTTCATGAACAGCCACACCTCGAGTACAGCGAGTCCGCCATACAAGAGTGTGTAGACGATCATGGAGAACAGCACCTCGCCCGCGCTCACCGTCGGAGACACTGCCGACGCGGTGGGCAGCACGCCGACGACGATCCACGGCTGGCGGCCCATCTCGGTGAAGATCCAGCCGACCGAGTTGCCGAGCAGCGGCAGCAGCGGCAAGGCGAACGCGCAGGTAGTGAGGAACTTCGACGGCATCGGGTTGCGCCCGCCGCTCAGCATCACCAGCACCACCGCGGCAATCGCCATTGCGATGAATCCGAGGGTCATCATGATGCGGAACGACCAGTAGCTCACGATGATGTCCGGACGGTAGTTGAGATCCATGTAGGACTTCTGGATTTCGGGTGAAATCGTGCCGTTCTGCGTGGCCTCGTACACCTGCTGCTGGAGCTTCTGTCGGCCTTCGTCGGCCATGAAGTAGCCCTCTTCCTGGAAGCGCTTGTCGAGGTCATTGATGCCCTTGACCTCTTCCTGACCAGCCAAGATGGAGAGCAGCTTTGGCACCTTCAGCTCGAAGACCGCTTCGGTGGCCTCGCGGTCGCCAATGGTGAGTAGCGAGAACGATGCGTCCTTCTCCGTCTCGAACAGGCCCTCAGCGGCAGCGAGCTTCATGGGCTGCGTCTGCGCGATGGCCTTGGCCTGCAGGTCGCCGGTGAGGATGACGCCGATGGAAGAAATCAACAGTACCCAAGCGCCGAACTTCGTGGCCCAGCGCCAGGTTTTGATGTGCTCGTCGCTGGCGCCCTCGTCGCGCACTGCCTTGTTCAGCTTCGCGAGGTGCCAAGCGGAAATGCCGCAGATCAGACCGCCCGCCACCATGTAGGCAGCGGTGAGCGTGTGCGTGATGGTGGCGATGAACACCGGGTTGGTGAACAGCGCGCCGAAGCCGGCCAGACCGTCGATCTCCGCGCGGCCGGACTCGACATTGAATACTGCGCCGACGGGGTTCTGCATCCAGGAGTTCGCGGCGAGGATGAACACAGCCGAGATCATCGTGCCGATGGCTGCGCAGTAAATGGTGGCGAGGTGGAGCTTCTTCGGCAGCTTGTCCCAGCCGAAGATCCACAAGCCAATGAACGTGGATTCAAGGAAGAATGCCAGCAGGGCTTCGAGCGCGAGGGGGGCGCCGAAGATATCGCCGACGAAACGCGAGTACTCCGACCAGTTCATGCCGAACTGGAACTCCTGCACGATGCCGGTGACGACGCCGAGCGCGAAGTTAATCAGGAAGAGCTTGCCGAAGAACTTCGTCAACTGCAGGAAGCGGTGCTGTCCGGTCTTGACCCAGATGGTCTGCAAGACAGCCACCAGCATCGACAGTGCGATGGTGATTGGGACGAATAGATAGTGATAAACGGTGGTGATCCCGAATTGCCACCGTGCAAGGGTCACTGGTTCCATGGCGGCAGGTTACTACGGATAGTCGTATGCGCGCGAATAACACCGAATATTTCGGCCTGTCGCCCATCGTCATGGGTGGCTACGACATTTTGTAGGAGTAAATGACCCCAATCCCGACCGACTTCTTTGACTGTCACTATCATGGTGCGTATGGCATCGCGAGGAGAGCTGGAGCAGCGCATTATGGAGCTGCTATGGGAGGCGGATGGGCCTCGCTCCGTCGCGGACGTGCACCAAGAACTTAGGCGGGAGCGCGAGCTTGCCTACACGACGGTGATGACCGTACTCGACAGGCTTGCTAAGAAGCACCTGGCCGACCGCGAGCTCGTGAACCGCGCCTGGCAGTACCGTGCCGCGCACCCCCGACACGTCGTCGCGGCCAGGGAGCTCAAAGCACTCGTCGATGCCTTGCCCGACGACGTGCGTCGCCAAGCCATCGCCACCTTCGGTGCGCAATTGAGCGACGCCGAGCGTCGACTCGTCGCGGGGTAGCGGTTGGCAGCTCAGCCCCCGACCCGATGATTGAGCCGCCGCTGCAGGCGGCGTGTCGAAATCATCTCTGGCCGGGGTTTCGATATGCGGGCTTCGCTCGCTACTCAACCACCGGACCCACTCGAAGAGGGCTTAGGTGGCAGATCCGCGCCCGAACACGGACCACAATCTGCCACCTAAGCCGCCGGGGTTTCGATATGCGGGCTACGCCCTCTACTCAACCATCGGTGGGCGTCTGACACCGACCGTCGGCGCCGTGTCGAGGCGTCGATCAGCGCGACTTTAGGAGCGCTTCCTTCTGTTTCAGCGTCGCGGCGAGATCGGCTTCCCATTCCTCGCGCTGCTGCTTCGCCTGCTTTGCAGCGTGCTTGTCGCCGTGCAGTTCGATGGCTTCCTTGCGCACGTCGATGGACGACTCGATGGCGCTTTGCACGGTGCTGGCGGTGCCGTCGAGCGACTCCTCCAACGCCGCCTTCGACATAGTCTGCGCGAGCTGCTCGCGCATGGCCATGACGTCGAAGTCGGCCTCCGGCCAGCGCGGTTTCATGTCGACGAGCGTGCGCGTGATGATCTCCGTGATGGCCGCACGGGCGTACCACTTCCGGTCGGCAGGCACGACGTACCAGGGCGCATACTCGGTGTTCGTAAAGCGGAACACGTCGGCGTAGGCCTCTTGGTAGTCGTCCCACTTCGCGCGGGTCTTCAAATCGCTCGTCGAGAACTTCCACCGCTTATCCGGGCGGTCGAGGCGCTCCATCAGGCGCTGAGCCTGCTCGTCGTAGCTCACCATGAGCGCAAATTTCAGCACGGTGGTGCCGCTCTCGACGAGCTGCTCTTCGAAGCTGTTGATCTCGGCGTAGCGTCCCCGCCACACGTCCTCCGGCACGATGTTGTCGACGCGCTGCACCAGCACGTCTTCGTAGTGCGAGCGGTCGAACATGCCGATGCGACCGGGCGTTGGCAACGCGCGGCGGATGCGCCACAGGAAGTGGTGCGATGCCTCTTCCTCCGTCGGTACTCCGAATGAGCGCAGTTGCACCCCCTGCGGGTCGACCATGCCCATGACATGCCTAGCCACACCACCTTTACCGGCGGTATCCAGCCCCTGCACTACGACGAGCAACGACCGCTCGCCGCCGGCTCGCCCTTCCGCGAACAGCCGTTCCTGCAGCTCCGCGAGCAGCTCACCGCGCGTGGCCATCACCTGCTCTCCGTCCGACTTTGTGCCGTCGAAACCAGGTTTGCCATTGCGGTCAAACGTGGCGAGGTTGAAGTCGTCGGTGACGCGCAGCACGTCGCGGGGATCGGTGGTCCAGCTCATGGGTGCCCTTTCTGTAGTTCTCTTCATCTTGCCAGCGGGTGACAGGGGGGAGGGGAGGCGCAGCGAAATCCCCAGCACCCGATCACCACGTCACGCGCGAGCAAGTGTCTCGTCAGGCGAGAATCCGGTCCAGGTCCTGACGAATCGCGGTGGTGGGACGATACATCCGCACCATCTCGCCAGAGCTTTCGACTTGCACGAAGCCGAACCGCTTGCGGTAGTACTGCACCAGCGCTGGCTGCTGAACATCCACGACGAGAAATTTTGCCGCCGACGCGTGGGCAGCAGCGAGATGCTGGGCGTAGACGCACACCATGAGTACCGTTCCCGTGCCTGTGCTTTGCGAGTCTTTATCCACCGCAAACTTCCCGAGCAATTGGGCGGGGAAGGCCTGATTCAGGTTATTCACCCAAGGGCTGTTGCTGCTTACTGCTGCCTTGTGCCCGCGCTTGATGTTGCTCGGGATGATCTGATGCGCACTCAGCGTGAAAAAGGCGGTTGGTTGATCGAGGTTGTCGATGCTGGAGAGCACCCAAACGCTGCAGAGATTCTCCTCTTGCCATGCGCGGGCGTGCCGTTGTAGCCAGTCGTCCATGGAATCGTCGCGACCACAGGTGAAGAACTCCAGATAGTGTTCTTCGTCCAGCCTGCGCAGTTGTAGTCCCCGTTGGCCGAGGTAATCGGGCAGACGCGCGTACATCTCAGCGGGAAGGCAAGGAACGAGCAGCCTGCACGAAAGGAACGTGTACTTGGGCGCCAGATTCCACTGCCTCCAGATCTTCCGCCGATACCAGCGAGACCATCGCGGGTGGCAGATCGAGGTCTTCACCCGGCTTGGGAGCCCGGGTGAGGAAATACTCCACGATGTGCCGACTCCGAAGGTCGCCTCGTCCGCTGCCCTCCGGACGCGCAGCCCATGCGTCAACCCACACCGCTTCCTGATGGGTGAGGTTCACGAGGTCCCAACTGTCCTTCTGGCCGTAGGCACGCCAGACGCCGTCGAGCACGGCTGATATGTAGGCATCCAGCTCTTCGGGAAGATCCTCGCGGGCTTCGCGCTGCGCATCGATCATCGTGATGTCTGCGGTTTTCTGCCTAGCGTGTGCGCTGAGCAACTCCCCGACGACGGGCCCTCGCTGCATCGCGTAAAATTTCTCGCCGAACAGTTGCTCGCCGGTGAGATGTGCGTACCAGCCGAAGGTATAGAAGGTGAGTTTCTGTAGCTTCAACGTTTCGAGAGAGCCGCCACCACGGGTAATGAGCTCCCGAGCGATATCGAACACCGTGGTCATCGCGTCCTCCTCCCGCCGGTCGCGCCTTGTGACGATCCTGAGTCGAAAATATTTTACTCCACTTACCTATCTCACTCAATGAGCGACCCTCGCTTGGTGAGCAGGCAAGTGGGTGCGCACGCACTACGGGCTGACGTCGGTGAATGCGCTTGTTCCGCCCCGCTGTCTGCGTCAGTTCTCCCAGGTACCGACGATGGACCCGCGCGCGAGCACGTGGCCGACGGTCTGGAACGCGGCCGCGGTGGCGGAGGTGTGCTCGTCGACATCGAGCAGCGTATCGAGCGCGTGGACGGTGAAGTAGTAGCGGTGCGGGCCGTGGCCTTCCGGCGGGGCCGACCCCAGATAGCCCACGCCACCACCATCGTGCTTCAGGACGACGGCGCCGTCGGGAATGTTGCCGTTCGCATCGCGCTCGAGGCTGCGCAGTGTCGGCGGCAGATTCACCACCGACCAATGCCACCAGCCCGCAGGCGTGGGGGCGTCCGGGTCGTAGGCGTGGATGTAGATCGACTTCGTGCCCTCAGGCACCTCCGACCACGCCAACTGCGGGGTTATATCGCGGCCGCCCGCGCCCACGAACTCGGCGGTGCATTCCAGCGGCAGGGAGTCGCCGTCGGAAAAATCGTCGCTGGTGACGGTGAGCGGCGCGCCGCCGTCGATGCCGTTGTATGGATCTCGCATGGCTCCACTTCACCAAATCTGGGCGAATGTTGCAGGAAAACCGCGAAACGGCACCGACGGTGACCACTCGCCGCGACTACGTGAGGCGCTCCTTCGGGGAGGACTCGTAGGTGCGCTGCCCGTCCTTCTCCGCCACCTCATCCAGCACCTCGTTGACGGCGTCCCACACGTCGTCGCCGATGGGATTGTTCGAGGCCTCGACGTTCTCCGCCACCTGCTCGGGACGCGACGCCCCGATGATCGCCGCCGCGACGTTCGGGTTGTGCAGTACCCACGCAATGGCGAGCTGCGCCATAGTGAGGCCGGCCTCGTCGGCGATGGGGCGCAGCTTCTGCACCTGCTCGACGGCCTGCTGGTTGTCCAGGAAGCGCGCCACCATGTTCTTGCCGCCCTTGTCATCGGTGGCACGGGACCCGGCCGGCGGCTGCTCGCCCGGCTTGTACTTGCCGGTGAGCACACCCTGCGCGACGGGCGACCACACGATCTGCGACACCCCGAGCTCGTCGCACGTGGGCACAACCTTGTCTTCGATCACACGCCACAGCGCGGAGTACTGCGGCTGGTTCGTGACCAGCTGGAACCCGAGCTGGCGCGCCATTTGGTGGCCTTCGCGGATCTGCTCAGCCGTCCACTCCGAGACGCCGATGTACAGCGCCTTACCCTGGCGCACCACGTCGGCGAATGCCTGCATGGTTTCCTCAATCGGCGTCTCGTAGTCGTAGCGGTGGGCCTGGTAGATGTCGACGTAGTCGGTCTGCAGCCGCTCCAGCGAGCCGTTGATGGACTCCATGATGTGCTTGCGTGACAGCCCGGTGTCGTTCGCGCCGCCCGGCCCTGTGGGCCAGTACACCTTGGTGAAGATTTCGAGCGATTCGCGACGCTGACCCTTCAGCGCCTCACCAAGTACCGACTCGGCGACGGTGTTGGCGTACACATCGGCGGTGTCGAAGCTGGTGATGCCGGCGTCGAGCGCGGCGTGGACGCACTTCGTGGCTACCTCGTTTTCCACCTGGGAGCCGTGGGTGAGCCAGTTGCCGTAGGTGATCTCGGAGATCTTGAGACCGGAGTTTCCTGCGTAGCGATACTTCATGCCTCCACCCTAGTTGGGGGCTTGGAAAGGGGAGAGGGGCGCCAGCTAACCCGATATCCACACGCGTTTGCTGAAATCGCCCAAAATCGGGCTTCTGAGTAAACGCATGTGGATATTGGGTTAGGTGAGGCGTGGGTCTTCCCCAAAATGGATGCCACGTGCTTGTACGTGCGCACGCACGGCGTCGGCCAGCGTCTGCCACTGCGAGGCGTTGACGAGGCTCCCTACCTCGATGACGACTACGTTGAGGCCAGTTGCGCGAGCTTGGGTTATGGCGTTGCCCATATCGAACACGGTGAAGTTGTTACCGTGCTTGCCGGGTTTGAGTAGCTTGCGACCGCCGAGCTGCTGTTCTCCGCGCAGCGAGACGCGCACGAGGAATGTCCCGTCGAGGACGCCAGCCGCGTCGGTGAATTGGTTGGCGAGGCGCTTGCCCGCAGAAGGCATCACGGATCGGTTGAAATACACGAAGGTCTCAACCGCGGCAACGATGTTCCAAGGAACCTGCGCATCACCGTTACCGATGCCGGCATCGTTGAGTAGGAGCGCAGGGCTAGAAAGGTCAACCTTCCGCTGCAGCTGTTTCTCCTTGACGGACACGCCGAGGCCGAATACGGCTAGCCCCAGCAGTGGCACTGCCACCAACATCATCCATTCGCCGGTGCTGCTGAAGGCGGCGACGGCTGCCACCATGAGAGCGATGAACACGGCGCCGATGACGGCGGCGCCGAACTTCTGCTTGGTCTGGCGATTGGGCTCGGGGTACGCCACGACCTCGGGGATGCCTCCGCCGTACGTGTAGCTCATGGGTCAGCCGTCCGTCGCGACGACGATGGCACCCGCGCCGGGAAGCAGCCACCGGCCGTCGGCGCCTTGGGTGGCGTCGCCCCATGCCGCGAGCAGTTTCCCGTCTCCGGGCACCTCCACCGCCGCATCGCCCCGTGTGGCAGCGACGGCGAACCCGGGCCGGTGCATCACGACGGTGTCGGCGTCGACGACATCCACCGACGTCGCGTCTAGTGCGGGGTCCGTCGCACCCGGGAGCACGCGTCTCAGCGCGAGCAGGGTGCGGTACCACGCCAACATCCGACGATGCCCCTCGCCGTCGCACTCGTCCCAGCGCAACTTGGCCGAGGTAAACGTCGACTCGGCCTGCGGGTCGGGGACCTCGTCGCTCCACCCCATCTCGGCGAACTCCCGCGCTCGGCCCTCGGAGACGAGCGGGGCCAGCTCGGGGCCGAGGTTGGCGAAGAACGGGAACGGCGTCGAGGCCGCCCACTCTTCACCCATGAAGATCAGCGGCGTGAACGGGGCCAGCAGCAGCAGTGCGGCGGCTGCGGCCTGGCGGTCGGCGTCGCTCAGGCGGTCGCCGGCGGCACGGTTGCCCACTTGGTCGTGGTTCTGGATGAAGGTGATGAACGAGTGCGCGTCGTACAGTGGCGTGGCGGGCTCGACGGGCGCGCCCCAGTCCTTGCCTCGGAACGTCGAGTAGGTGCCGTCGTGGATGAACACCCTAGTGAGTGCCTTGCTGAGCACCTCGGCGGTGCCGAAGTCGACGTAGTAGCCCTGCGTCTCGCCGGTGAAGAACGCGTGCAACGCGTGGTGCACGTCGTCGGCCCACTGCGCGTCCATGCCGCGCGCGAAGGCGACGGAGTTCGTCGGGCTCACCATGGATGGTTGGTTTAAATCCGACTCGGCGGTGATGAACAGCGGGCGGCCGAGCTCCTGCTCCCAGGCGAGGGATGCGTCGGCGATCTCCGCGAGAAAGTGGTGCTCCGAATCATCGGCCAGCGCGTGCACAGCGTCGAGGCGCAGCCCGTCGCATTGGAAGCGCGCAAGCCACTGATGCGCCGCGCCGAGGAAGAACGCGCGCACCTCGTCGGCGTGCTCTTGATCCAGGTTGAGCGCGGCGCCCCACGGCGTCTGGTGCTTGTCGGTGAAGTAGGGGCCGAACTCCGCGAGGTAGTTACCCTCCGGGCCGAGGTGGTTGTAGACAACGTCGAGGATCACGCCCAACCCGCGCGCATGGCAGGCGTCGATGAACCGCACGAACGCCTCCGGCCCGCCGTATGCCTGGTGCACGGCATATTGCCCGACGCCGTCGTACCCCCAGCCCCAGCGCCCTGGGAAATCCGCGACGGGCATCACCTCCACCGCGTCGACGCCCAACTCGACGAGGTGGTCCAGCTTGCCGATGGCGGCGTCGAAGGTGCCCTCGTCGGTGAAGGTGCCGACGTGCAGCTCGTACAGCACGCCGCCGCGGAGGTCGATGCCCTCCCACTGTGGGCGGTCGATGGCTGCGGGGTCGACGATGCGGCTGGCGCCGTGCGGACCGTCAGGCTGGGCGAGGCTGCGTGGATCCGGGCGAGGTGAGCCGCCGTCGAGGGAAAACGCGTAGCGGGAGCCTGGCTCGAGTGCTTCGTCGGTTATCCACCAGCCGGCGCGTTCTGCGTCGGGGCGCATCGGGCGTGGGGTTTCATCGACGACGAGGTCGACGCGGTTGGCTCGGGGCGCCCACAGTGCCGGGCGGGTGAAATCACGCATGCGTCCAGCCTACGGGACACCCGTGGCACGCCGAGCGTGCGAAGCGTCAGTGCTCGAGTGCGTTGGGAATGTCTGTGGCGGAGAAACCTTGGCCTTTGAAGAGCAGCGGCTCGCGCGTCAGCTTCGCGAGCGCGTACGAGAAGGTGTCGCCGAAGTTCAGCGCGGCTTCGTGGTTGCCCTTCCCGAACCTGCGCCAAGCAAGTACGGCTTCGTCGACGATCACGCGGGCAGCCCATCGTCGCCGTAGAGGTACTGGTCAGATGGGGTGTCGTCTAGGTGAGGGAGGCGCTTGGCACGCTCGATGATGCTCATGATGTGGGCGTTCGACATGCTGCGGCTGCGTGCTCGCTGCACGCGCGCATGTCGCTCCTCGATGGAGCGGCGCACGGCCGTCGTGAGCGATTCGCCGGTGAGTGCCGCCAGCTCCCGTGCGAGCGCGTCAGTGGCTGGGTCTTTGACATTGATCGCCATGGTTCTACCTTAATCGATGGAAAAGGTAGAACTGGGTAGAAAAGTGGGCCAGGTTACTCCCCGCTCGGCTCAGGCACGAGCAGCGCGACGGGGTAGGCGCCGAGGACATCGGCGACGGGCGTCTGGCCGCCCGAGACCACCTCGTCGGTAAACAGATTGCGGAACTCACCGTCGGGCAGGAAGAGCGTGTGGTCGCCCCAGCCCTCGCGCTCAGCGAGCTTCGCGGCCAGCCGTGTGACGACCGTGATGGCCGCCACCTCGTCGCCCGTGCCGCGCGAGAACGCAACCGCGTGACCCGTCGTGGAGGCGATGGGGTGGTACTGCGCGCTCGGCCCGCGGTACGCGTCGGCGTGTTCACGACGGTGGCGCAGCGCCCGGCTGGTGATGAACAGCTTCTCCGTGTCGAGATCGGTAGGTGGGTTCTCCTGCAGCGACGCGAGGATGCCGGCGCGTCGGTAGAAATCGACTTCGCGGCGGTTGTCGGGGTCGACGAGTGACAGGTCGACGACCTCGCAGCCCTGGTACACGTCGGGCACCCCCGGCATGGTGAGCTGGAGGAGCTTCTGGCCAAGAATGTTGGCCCGCACGGACTCGGCTGTGACCTCGGTGAACGCATCGAGCGCCGCCGCGACGGCGTCGCTTCCGAGCGCGAACGCGGCGAGCTCTTGCACCGCGGCCTCGTACTGCTCGTCGGGCTCAGTCCACCCGGTGTAGCGCTTGGCCTCGCGCATGGCCTTGGTGAGGTACGCGGCCAGACGCTCGAGGGTGATGGGATGCTGCCCTGCGGCAGCGCCGGGAAGGCGCCACTCGGCCGCCAACGTCTGCCACAAAAACAGCTCGGTGGCGCCGTCGACGAGCTCGGAGCGCTCATCTGCAACCGCCGCACGCAGCTCCGACAAGCACGTTTCCCACTCGCGCGGGAACTCGGTGAGCGCGGCCAGGCGAGCGCGGACGTCCTCGGAGCGTTTCGTGTCATGTGTGGAGAGGGTGGTCATGGCGCTCGGCCACAGCCTGGTTTGTTGCTCGCAGAACTCGTGGAACGCGTCGGGTGGCAGGCCCACCACCGTCGGCTCCGTGCCCACCTCGTTCACCGCGATGAAGCGGTTCCACCGGTAGAACGACGTGTCTTCCTTCGACTTCGCCATCACCGGCCCGCACGTCTGCGCGAACCGAACCATGAACTCGGCGCGCAGCACGCCCACCTCGTCGCGTTCCTCAGGAAACTCGGTGGTGACCTCGTCGGCATCCACGACGGGCAGCGTCTCGGCACCGCACCCCTCGTCGCCGGTGCCAGGCTCGCCCATGGCGAGCGCGAGGACGAGATCGAGGGTGTCTTGTTCGTCGTCGGTGAGGTTGGGGCGGGCGCGGTCGGCGGCGTCGATGAGCACCTGCTGCTCGGCCTCGCCCGCCGGCAGACCGGGCTCGACGTAGGCGCGGTAGCGATCCATGCCGATGAGCAGCTCGGTGATGGCATGCATGATTTGGCGACGGGTGTGGTCGCGCAGCCGGATGTCGGCGTCGCAGATGGCGACGACGATGGACGTGAGGCGGTTCACCTCAGTGAACAGCATGGTTTCGACGACCTCGTGCTTCGCCTCAATGAGCGCGGCATGGAAGCCCTGGGCCGATTCCGTCGCCCGCTCCCAGATGTCGTTCAACCGCGGCAGTGCGGCGGATTCCTGGAATAGGCCGGTGATGCGCTGCAACGCGTCGTAGCCCGTGGTGCCGGCGCAATCGAAGGCCTGGGGGAGCACTTCGTCGGCTTCGAGGATTTTCTCCGCGACGATCCACGCGCCATCGGTGACTTCGTGCAGCCTCGCGACGTAGGCTCGCGGATTGGCGAGACCGTCGATGTGGTCGAGGCGGAAGCCCTGAAACAGCCCCTCGCGGTAGAGCTCCAGCAGCTTCGCATGCGTCGCGTCGAACACCGCCGGATCTTCTACCCGCACGGCGGCGAGCGTGTCGACGTCGAAGAAGCGCCGGTAGTTGAGCTCTTCAGAGCCGACGCGCCAATGCGCCAGGCGGTACCACTGGTGTTCGAGCAGCTCGGCGATGGGCAGCTCCTCGGTGCCAGGGCGCACGGGGAACACGTGGTCGAAGTAGCTCACGACGGGCTGCTCACCGAGCCCCGGCACGCTGCGGGTTTCCACCTTGATATTGCCCGACGACAGCTCCTTGCCGATCTTCTCGCCCAGCACCGGCATCAAAATGGCCTGGTCGCCGGAGAGATCCATGTCGAACCAGCGCGCGTACTGCGAATCGGCACCGCTGCGCATCACGTCCCACAACGCAGTGTTCAACCACATGGGCGTGGGCACCGACATGTGGTTGGGCACCACGTCGACCACGAGCCCCAGCTCGTGCTCCGACGCGGCCGCGGCCAACCGTCGGAAGCCCTCTTCGCCGCCCAGATCGTCGGAGATACGCGAGTGGTCGACGACGTCGTAGCCGTGCATAGAACCGGGCGCGGCCTGCAGAATGGGGGAGCAGAACACATGCGTGACGCCGAGTGCCTGCAGGTACGGGATGCGGGCGGCGGCGTCGTCGAAGGTGAACGACGGCGTGAGCTGGAGGCGGTACGTGGACGCAGGAGTGTTCAACACGCTTGCCAGCCTAGAGCATGCCCCTGACAATGCTGCCCCAAAGCGCACCTGACGAGGCCAGACGTGTGGCGGCAATACCCACATGGAACACTAGATACGCCAACACCACGCCGACGCGCCAGCCGCAGCGCGAGAACCTAACCCACGAAAGGACGCACCCGATGCCCAGCTCCGCGCCGACGGTCGTGCTCGCCGATGCGCTCACCAAAGTCACGCCGCGCTGGGAGCCGCCGGAGCCCCCGGCCTCGCTCAGCGGTTGGCAAGGCGAGACGGTGTCGTTCCAGATCGCCTGGCGTCCCGTCGACACCGACCGGCTCTCCGCCCCGCATGCGCTGCGCGTCGCTGTCGAGAGTGATGGGCCGGTGGCGGTATCCGTGGTCGACCTCGTACCCGTGCAGGTGCCGTGCTGGGAGGGCCATGACGACGGGTACATCCTCGACCAGCCAGGCATGCTGCCCGACGTGCTGTGCCCCACCGGTACTGCGGAGGTCACCGTGCGGCCCACGCACATCGGATGGCATGCGCTGTGGGTGGACGTCACTCTGCCGGCCAGCGAGGTGCGAGTGCGCGTCACCACCGACGACGCCGTCCTCCTCGACACCACCCTCCCCGTGGCCATCGTCGCCCAGCCGCTCCCGGAACACGGCGTGGAATACACCCAGTGGTTCCACGCCGACTGCCTCGCCACCCACTACGACGTCGAACCATGGAGCGAAGCGCACTGGGGCATCGTCGAACAGCAACTGCGCGCCGCTCGCGAGATGGGCGTCACCTCTGTGCTTACGCCGGTGTGGACCCCACCCCTCGACACCGCCGTCGGCACCTACCGACGCTCGACGCAGCTGCTCGACATCACGCTCGACGGCGACGAATACTCGTTCGGCACCGACAAGCTCGACCGCTGGATGAACCTCCTCGCCACCGTCGGAATGCGCGAGGTGGAGGTGCCGCACCTCTTCACACAGTGGGGTGCGAAGGCCACCCCGCGCTTCACCATCACCGTCGACGGTCGTCCGCAGGAACGCTTCGGCTGGGACGTGCCCGCTACCGACCCCTCCTACCAGCACTTCCTCGCCGCGCTCGTGCCGTTCCTCAAACACTACTTCGACGAACGCGTCGGGCTCCGCCACACCCTCTTTCACATCTCCGACGAGCCCAGCAGCGAACACCTCGACTCCTACCGGGAGGCGCTCAGCGTCGCCAAGCCCCTGCTCGACGGTGCACGCGTGGTCGACGCGCTCTCGCACCCCGATTTCGTGGAGCTCGTGGCGGAACCCGTCGTCGCGACGGATGCCGTGCCGGCATTCCGGGAGGCCGGCATCGAGCCTCGCTGGGTGTACTACTGCGTGGGCCAGTCGTGGGACGTGTCGAACCGGTTCATCGCGCAGACGGCGATGCGCACGCGTGCGCTCGGATGGCAGCTCTACAAGTCGCAGGCGCAGGGTTTCCTCCACTGGGCGCTCAACTTCTACTCGCGGCAGCTCTCCCTCGGCGCCATCGACCCGTTCCGCGAAACCAGCGCCGGCGGCGGATTCCTGAGCGGTGATGCGTTCATCGTGTATCCCGGTCCCGACGGGCAGGCCTGGCCGTCGCTGCGCCACCGGCTTATGCGCGACGCGTTCGACGACCTCGCCGCCGCCCGCGGTGCAGAAGCGGTGCTGGGCAGAGACGCGGTGTTGGCGATCATCGATCCGGACGGCGACCTCGACTACGCGTCCGGGTGGGTCTCAGGCGCGGAGTGGCTCCGTCGACGACACACCCTCGACGAAGCGGTCCGCGACGCAGGACGTCGCCAAGGCTGATCGTTCTGGGGTGCCGCTGGCTGGAGTTCCGCTAGGGAGAAACCACCCTCGAGTCTGCGAATCGCCGTTGACGGGTGTAGGTGATGGTAACTACAGTTACCAGTGTGGAGATCGTGGAGACTGCTCGGAAGCATGGCGTGGCCGATGCTGACATGCTCCATGCGGTGGCGCAGGTGATGTTTGTGCACTTCTTCGATGACTACAGAATGATCGTCGGCCCGGGCCGGAACGGACTGCTTTTGGAGGTTGCAGTCAATTCTAGAGGGCAGATTTTCCACGCGATGAGAGCTCGGCAAAAGTTTTTGAGGAGGTGACTTGTGATGCGAACGGATGAAGAGATCCTTGCAGAAATAGAGAGTGAAGAGGGGCCTGAGCCTACGGCTACCGTCAGTGGTGAACTGGCGCAGGTGGCGGTTGCGATGATGCAGGTCGCGGCAGCGGAACAGGCGCTGGATGCCGCAGTGGCGTCAGCTCGAGAGGCTGGCAACAGTTGGCAGGCTATCGGCGAGGTGCTTGGCATGACTCGTCAAGGCGCACTGAAACGGTTCCGGGCGGCATGAGCCGGGCACTTCGCCGTCAAGAGAATGGAGCCCCCTGTGGGAATCGAACCCACGACCCCCTGTTTACAAGACAGGTGCTCTAGCCGCTGAGCTAAGGAGGCGTGCCGCCTATTGTGCCGCAACTGGCAGCGTGAGTGCATGTTTGGCGTCTGGTTAGGGGTTGCGTCGTCGAATGCGCCCAGCAGCGGGGGCGCGTCAGCAGCCTGCTGCGGAGACGAAGAGCCGCCCGGCCCCGCATACGCGCAGGCTCTCGTTGGCGGGCACGAAGGCAGCCTGGCCCTTCCTCAGCGTGACCTCGTCGCGTCCGATCAGGGTGCACTCCCCGTCGGTGACGAGCGCGATGCGTGCCGTGTCGTCGCGCGGCATGTCCACGCCCCGATCAGTCATCGGGGTGAGCTGCCACACCTCGAATTCAGGGAAGTTCGTGGGGTAGCGGTACACCCCGTCAGCGCCCTCAGGGTGGCGCACCTGGGGAACCATCGACGAGAAGTTCGCCATGCCGAGCAGCCCGTCGACGTCGATGTGCTTGTGTGTGAGCCCGCCGCGAATGACGTTGTCCGACGAGGCCATGACCTCAATTCCGGTGCCATGGAGGTAGGCGTGCAGGACGCCTGGCTGGAGTGAGACGGATTCCCCAGGCTGGAGCGTGAAACGATTCATGAGTAGCGCAGCCAGAATGCCGGGGTCGCCGGGGAAATACTCATCGATCTCGACGGCGGTGCGGGCAAACTCGCCCAACGCGCCGCCGGCGTCGAGAAATTCGACGGCGCGCGCCAGCACGAGGTCAACCAATGGCCTTCGGCGGCGGATGGTGAGCACGTCGAGGAACACTTCCTGCAAAGCGAGCGACTCCGTGCGCTCCCGCAGTGGGCCGATCACGGAGGCCAACTCATTCGCGACGCCCAAGTCTTCGAAGAGCTCGGCAGTCTCCTGCGGGTCGCGGAACCCGAGCAGGCCTTCGAACGGGGTGAGCGCGATGATGGTCTCGGGCTTCGGCCAATCGTCCTTGTACGACCGCTCGGGGTGCGACAGGGGCAAGCCAATCAGGGACTCCTTGGCATAGCCCTCGACGGCTTGCTCTCGATTGGGGTGCACCTGGATGCTGAGCGGGCTGGCCGCCGACAGCAGTTTCATGAGGAAGGGGAGTCGGGCGCCGTAGGCGTCGAGTGACCTGGCGCCCACTTCGTCGGGATGCTGTTCGAGGTATGCGGCGAGCGTCAGCCCTGGTTCGTCGTCGAACATGGAAGGCCCGGCCTGGTGCGAACCCAGCCAGTATTCCGCCCAGGGTTGCCCGTCGGGCTCGATCCCGAGAATCCTCGGAATCTCCGTGCGGTCACCCCAGTCGAAGTGCTGCACGGTGCCGGTCAAGCCACGCATGATCTCGGTCTCCCTCTCAATTGGTCGCCCCAATAGTAGTCAATGACGCCGCCGTCGACGCCACATTGGTTGAGGAGAAGGGAATGACATGCATGTGATTCTTCTATTACGATGGGGTACATGTCCGAAGCACTCTCGTTCACCACGGCCGATCTGGCCGAGCGTGATGCCGCGCTCCTCGACTTCGAGGACAGCTGGTACACGTCGTCGGTGCCCAAGGACCAGGCGATTATGGAGCACTTCGGTTGCTCGTCGGCGCGGTACTACCAGCAGCTCAACGCGTTGCTCGACCGCCCGGAAGCGCTCACCTACAAGCCTCTGCTCGTGAAGCGTTTGCGGCGCATGCGCTCCCAGCGGCAGGCTGACCGCTCGGCCCGCCGCCTGCGCTGAGCTTCCCGCGGCTATCGGTAGCCGCCGGCCTCGAGCCCAGCTTGCACCTCGAAGAAATTCGCCTGCGCACGGTGCCCTGTTCGTCGCAAGCTCCACAACGTCGCGATGAGGTAGCACGGCAGAAACGGCAACCCCATGCAATAGGCGTACTGCCACGCGTGGGCATCCTCGTGTTCAACGAGCAGCGGAATGCGCTTCGACGCCTCCTCGAGTGTCCTATCCGGCACCAGCACCACGCTGCCGACCGTCATCGCCGACGCCCGCACCAGCGGGAGACGCACACCGTCGACGACGACAAGCTGCCGGTGCCGACGAAACCGCCCGCGCCCTATAACACCCGCCACAAGACCCAGCACGGTGGACCCGTTGCAGAGATTCGCGATGTTGCGCACCACACGTGAGTTGATCACAGGCTTACTCCCGATCTGAGCCCAGATACCTAGCCGAAAAGAACTCCCTGGCTGGAAGAGTACAGGCTATGACGAACCCGGAGCTTGCCAAAGATCCAGAAGCATTCCTGGCACACCTCGATGCACAAATCGACGCACTCATCCGCAAGAGCGCAGAACTCGAAGCCGTCGGTGGCTCAGGCGCCGCGACCGATCCGACGGGCACCGTCACCGTCGAATTCGGTCAAGGTAGCGACCTGCAGACGATCTCCGTCGCGCCCACCTGGGAGCAGAACATTCAGCCCGAAGAGCTCGTCACCGTCATCACCGACACCCTCATTCTCGCCCGCGACGGAGACGGCGAGCCTGTCGACGTCGTCGAGCTTTCCGACGAGGAAGTGGCGCGGATCCGGGAACGCGAAGAGGCGGAGATCGCTCGCAGTATGCAGTCCAACCGCACGCCGGAGGAGACCGCCGAGCTCGCAGCCTCGCTGCCAAAGGCCTTCGACGACCTGAACGCGCAGCTCGAGAACCTCCTCGCGCACGCCGACGAGGCGAAGACGCAGATCTCCGAGGAGCCGGTCGAGGTGGAAACCGTCACCTCGTACTCCGAGAATCAGATGGTGGGCGTCGAGGTCGCGAACGGCGTTGTCATCGGCGTGACGATCCGCCCGTCGTGGGTAGCCGGCAAGTCCGGCAACGTCATCACCGAATGCTTCACTGAAGCCATCCAAGGGCTAGCGGGTGTGTCCGCGGCTCAGCCACACCAGTAACAGCTAGCGCAATCACCACTAGGAGGAACCAGCCGTGTCCGAGAACCTGACCGAAGGACAAGGAATCGACTGGGCTGCATCGGCCCAACACATCGGCTCGTTGCGGCCCCAACCCGCTCCTACAAGCGATCTTGCCCCCGGCACGGCCGACGATCCGGCGGCCACGGACGGCGCCATCGACGAAGCTGCGGGCGAGGAGTTCGAGCCGACGATGGACTACGTCGAGGGCGAGGCCGTCACGGCTGTTCCCGACGATGCCATCGAGATCACCGAAGACGTGACCGTCGACGACGATCTGGTTGCGGTTGCCCCCGACGGCACCGTGATCGACACGTCGGTGGACGGCAGCCTCATCTCCACCTCTGACGGTGTTGAGATCACCATCGCGGAGGACGGCAGCGTCGAAGTGGATGCCGATTTCAAGAACGAGCTCGAGGTGCCCGACACGTCCACGCTGGGCGTCGGGGCGTCGCTCACCACGGAATCGGGCACCGTGATTACGCGCAACGAGGACGGCTCCGTCACCATCGAGCAGGCTAACGGCCAGGTGCTCACTGTGCATGAGGACGGCACCGTCGACGTCGATGTGCCGAGCGAGTACGACCAGATGGGCCCCGACGCCGGCATTGGTGACGGTTCCGGGGGCGGCCTCGGCGACGACGGCTCGGGCGAGGGTGAAGACGAAGGCGCCGACGACGGCATGGGCGGCGGTACCGGCGGTGGTTCTGGTGGCGGCGAGCCGGGCACTGACGACGGCCTCGGTGCCGACGACGGCATGGGCGGCGGATCTGGTGGTGGCCTTGGCGGCGGTGGTTCCGACGGGGGTCTCGGCGGTGGCGGTGCCCCGTCGGGTGGCGGAGGCGGCGTCCCGTCAGACGGCGGTGGTTCCGACGGCATTGGTAGCCCCGACTTCGGCGGTCCTTCCGGCGGTGCGAACATCCCCGAAGGCGGCTCCGACGGTCTCGGCAGCCCCGATTTCGGTGGCGGCTCCGGTGGTGGACCGTCCGGCGGCGGCAGCATTCCGTCCGGCGGCGGGAGCTTCGGTGACGCCGACTTCGGCGGTGGCCTCGGCCCCGGTGGCGGTGGCACGAATACGCCGTCCGGCGGAGTTGGTTCCGACGGTCTCGGCAGCCCCGACTTTGGTGACCCCAGCGGTGGCGCCGGAAACATCCCTTCCGGCGACGGTGCGGGTGGCGCCGATGCGCCTGACTTTGGCGGCGGTGGCCCTGCCGGCGGCGGAGGCGGCATCCCCTCAGGTGGCGGTGGTGGCGTCCCGTCAGGTGGCGGTGGTGGTGCTCCGTCGGGTGGCGGGGGTGGTGCTCCGTCGGGTGGTGGAGGTGGTGCTCCATCCGGTGGTGGCGGTGGCGCCGACCCGGGCCTGCCCAGCACCGGCGACAACGGCGGCGGCACCGATTACGAGGTCGCTACCGACGATCTCCGCTCCGACGCACGCTCGTTCGAGGGCATCGCTCCTTCTGCGGAGAACCTGGCACAGTGCTGGGAAGCGATGAAGGGCCTCGTGCAGCACTGGGGTCTGTGGTTTGGCGCGCGCGGCCCGTTCGAGGAAGCGTGCCAGAAATTCTCGGACATCTACCGCACGGCCGCAGAAGAGATGAACCGCAATGCCGAAGCGCTCACCTGCACGGCTGACGACTACGACAAGCAAGAAGAGCAAGGCGCGAAGCTCGCCGCTCAGATCGCACGGTAAGGAGAACATACAACCATGGCTGTACTGGTCAACTCGCAATCATCGAGCAACGTCTGTGTGCCTCCCGCTGCCGAAGCGTGCTCGTTCGAGCTCGACGTGCAATGGATCATCGACATCATCGACAAGGTTTCGGAATTCCTCCGCAACGTCGGCAAAGCCGTGAACAAAGTGTTCGACATCGTCGGTGAAGTGCTCGCCGCGCTGAGCGGCATCGTCGATTGGTTCGCCTGGGTGCCTGGTGTCGGCAAGATGGCGAAGGACGCCATTAGAACCGCCTGTGACAAGGCTGGTGACGCTGCGGAGTTCTGTTACAACCTGGAAGCCGACGTCTTGCAGTTCTGCAAAAACGCCCTCGCTCCCTGGGAGATCCGCTCGGCCGGGCGCGGCATCAACGAGCAGATCGTGCCGCAGGCACAGTCATTCACCGAGGCTCTCGGTCCGGGCAACTTCCAGTCGAACACGACGTGGACAGGTTCGGCCGCTGAACGCTTCCGCAGCAACGTCGACAGCCAATACGAGTTCGCCACCACGCTGCAGCAGCACACCGCCGAGTTCGGGCAGGTCGTTGAGCAGATGGGTGAGAAAGGCGTGAAAGCCACCATCGACTTCGTGAAGGGATTCATCAAGGCCGCCATTGCGCTCATCAGGGCCATCGCCAAGATCTGGGCTGTGCCGGTCGGCACGGCGGTCGCCGCGAAGGACGTCATTGCCCTGGTGAAGGCGATTCTGCAAATGATTAAGGTGTGGGTGAAGGCCATCATCGCGATTGTGTCGCAGACCATGCAGCTGCGCTCCGCCGCCAACGCTGCGGCGCCGTCGAACGAATGGCCCAAGATCGCTCGCTGACGTTCCCCAGACGACCCGATGGCGTCCCCGCACCGCGCGAGGGGCGCCGTCGGTGTTGAGCCATACCGGCGGTTGAGCTTGTCGAGGCCCCGGTGCTTGCGTCGTTCCGGCGGTTGAGCCCCGTCGAAACCCCGGATCCCTTTGCACTCTTTGGAGGAGAGTGCTAATAATGAAGTTGGCACTCGACATGCGCGAGTGCTACCTGGTCTGGGTGAGGCACATGCCGTCCGTCGCGGGCACCTGGCACCGATCCGACACCTGAACATCAGGGGCGAAGGCCCCACATATGGGAGGATTTTCGTTCCACCATGGCAAAGCTTATTGAATTTGATGACGAGGCCCGCCGCGGCCTCGAGCGCGGCATGAACACCCTTGCCGACGCCGTCCGCGTGACGCTCGGCCCCAAGGGTCGCAACGTCGTGCTGGAAAAGCAGTGGGGAGCCCCCACCATCACCAACGACGGCGTGTCCATCGCCAAGGAGATCGAGCTCGAGGATCCGTACGAGAAGATCGGCGCTGAGCTCGTCAAGGAAGTCGCCAAGAAGACCGACGACGTCGCCGGCGACGGCACCACCACCGCCACCGTGCTGGCTCAGGCGATGGTGCGCGAGGGCCTGCGCAACGTGAACGCCGGGGCCAACCCCCTGGCGCTGCGCAAGGGCATCGACGCGGCTGTAGCGGCTATCGTCGAGCAGCTTGGCGAGATGTCCACCGACATCGAAACCAAGGAGCAGATCGCTGCCACCGCGTCGATCTCGGCTGGTGACACCTCCGTCGGCGAGATCATCGCTGAGGCGATGGACAAAGTCGGCAAGGAAGGTGTGATTACCGTCGAGGAGTCCAACACCTTCGGCCTCGACCTCGAGCTCACCGAGGGTATGCGCTTCGACAAGGGCTACATCTCCCCGTACTTCGTCACCGACACCGAGCGCATGGAAGCCACCCTCGAGGATCCGTACATCCTCATCGCGAACTCCAAGATCTCCTCGCTGAAGGATCTCCTTCCCGTGCTCGAGAAGGTCATGCAGTCGGGCAAGCCGCTGCTGGTCATCGCTGAGGACGTGGAGGGCGAGGCGCTCGCCGGTCTGATCGTCAACAAGATCCGCGGCACCTTCAAGTCCGTGGCCGTGAAGGCTCCCGGCTTCGGCGATCGCCGCAAGGCCATGCTCACCGACATCGCCATCCTCACCGGCGGTCAGGTCATCTCCGAAGAGGTCGGCCTCTCGCTCGAAGCCACCACGCTCGACCTCCTCGGCAAGGCCCGCTCCGTGCTGGTCACCAAGGACGAGTGCACCATCGTCGACGGTGCTGGCGACCAGGCGCAGCTCGAGGGTCGCGTCGCTCAGATCCGCAAGGAGATCGAGAACTCCGACTCCGAGTACGACCGCGAGAAGCTGCAGGAGCGTCTCGCCAAGCTGGCCGGCGGTGTCGCCGTCGTGAAGGTTGGCGCCGCTACTGAGGTGGAGCTGAAGGAGCGCAAGCACCGCATTGAGGACGCCGTCCGCAACGCGAAGGCTGCCGTCGAAGAGGGCATCGTGCCTGGTGGTGGCGTCGCGCTGCTGCAGGCTTCCGCGAAGGCTTCCGTCGACGGGCTCTCCGGCGACGAGCTCACCGGCGCGCAGATCGTCTTCGCCGCCGCGAAGGCTCCGCTGCGTCAGATCGCACACAACGCTGGCCTCGAGGGTGGCGTTATTGCGGAGAAGGTTGCCGGTCTCGATGCCGGACAGGGCCTGAACGCGGCCACCGGCGAGTACGTCGACATGGTTGCCTCCGGCATCATCGACCCGGCCAAGGTCACCCGCTCGGCGCTGCAGAACGCCGCGTCGATCGCCGGCCTGTTCCTCACCACCGAGGCCGTTATCGCCGACAAGCCTGAGAAGGCTCCGGCTGGCGCGCCCGGCATGGATGAGATGGGCGGCATGGGCGGCATGATGTGACGCCTGTTCACCCTTGAACAGCAGCGAGGGCGGTCCCAATTGCGGGGCCGCCCTCGTCGCCTATCCGAGGTTCATCGACGAGTTGCCGTCGCTAGAGGGTCTGCTGGGGCAGACTAGGGGACATGGCATTGCTGGAAGTGATTGCACTGCATGCCGGCGACGCGCGCGGTGCTGAGCAAGGGGGTGCCGACCGCATCGAGCTCGTCGGCACCATGGATGACGACGGGCTCTCGCCCGAGCCTGACCTGGTCGAGAAAGCGCGACTGGTCACGTCGATTCAAATCCGCCCCATGCTGCGGCTGCGTGCGGGGTTCAGCACCGACGGCGGCGAGATCACCAGGATGAGGGGGCTGGCGTCGGCGTATATGGATGCCGGGGCCGATGGTGTGGTTGTCGGGTTCTTAAATGGCGCCAATCAGATCGACTTGGGCGTCATGGCGGAGCTCATGGGGGAGTCGGGTGTGCCGTACACGTTCCACCGGGCCATTGATCACTGTTTGGATCAGCGCCGCGCCTGGCAAGCGGTGAAGGAGCTTCCCGGCGAGGTGACGAATGTGCTGACGGCCGGTTCGGTGCGCGGCGTGGAACACGGGCTGAACGATCTCGTCGCGGTGGCAAAGGACCCGCAACTGGCATCGCTCATCATGGCCGGCGGCGGGTTGCGGCCCGAGCATGTGCCCTGGCTGGTGCGCGCTGGCGTGCGGGCGTTCCACATTGGTTCGCCGGCCAGGCCGGGCGGTTCTTGGAAGGCGTACGTGGACGCCGAGCTGGTGGCGTCGTGGCGGGAACTCATCGACGACGAAACCGCTCGCGAGCGGGAGCGCCGAGCCGATGCCGACGCGTAGGGTGAAGCGCCGACGTGCCACCCGCGTCCTCGTGGTGGCGGGCGACGAGGTGCTGCTGCAGGAAGATTCTGATCCCGGCGTCGCAGGGTCCAGGTGGTGGGTGACCCCGGGCGGTGGTGTGGACGATGGGGAGTCGCTGCGAGAGGCGGCGGTGCGTGAGCTGTGGGAGGAAACGGGCCTTGAGGTGGCGGCGTCGGAGCTGCGCGGCCCGGTGGCTGAGCGCGAGGTGCACCACGGCTACTCCGACCGCATCCTGATTCAGCACGAGACGTTCTTTCGTGTCGACGTTGAGCGCTTCGAGCCAGACCCTGCGGGGCTCACGCCGACGGAACGCCAGCGCATGCAGCGCCAGGCATGGTTTTGTCTGGGTGCGCTCCCTGAGGTCGTGTGGCCCTCGCGCCTCGGCGAGTTGCTCGCGTGGGAGGGCGGCGGGCCGATGCAGCTCGGGCAGGTCGAGGAATCGACGGTTCCGGTCGTCGAGTAGGCCCGTGCCTTCCCCCGACCGTCGAGTAGGCGACGTAGTCGCCGTATCGAGACGCAGCGAGGTTTCGATACGCGCCCTCCGGGGGCTACTCAACCTCCGGGGCGGCGGACAACCGGCCATCGAGTAGGCGACGTAGTCGCCGTATCGAGATGAGGGGGTCGGCTGAGAAAACTGCAAAACTTGCCATTAGTTGAGTGCCTCACGCTTGCGTGAGCGGAGAGCGTTGCGACTGTTGGCGAGTTTTGCAGTTTTTGTGCAGGATGACTTCGACTCGCCGCCTTCGGCGGCGGCTGATCATCCGTTCGGTCTCCCGGTCGTCGAGTAGCCCATGGAGTGGGCGTACCGAGGTGCGGGATCGGACGCTAGCGATTGATATCAAACCCAGCCGCGGAGGCGGTGCCGCGGACGATCTTGAGTCCTTCGTCGCGGGTCTTCCTGACGTCCGCTGGGCTGATGTCGAGGTCGTTCGTCGGGGTAGGGCCGCTGAGCCGCATCTCGATGTAGCGATCCTCACCCGGCTGCTGCAGGAAGTAATACGTGACAACGGCCTCCTGCCCGCCCGTCACGGCGTCGTTCACGGAGACTGCACACTTGACCGCATCGTCGCCAGACTGACTGATTGAAACAGGCCCGACGTTGCTCTGCTCTCCGGATGCCTCGAACTCGATAGCGTCTTCGCAGCGCTCGGAAAGCGTCATGTCCTGCTCGACAGGCTTGCATCCGGCCAACAGGATGGTCCACGTGTCGCCCTGGCTGACCTGATACTCCAAGATGTCGGATTCGCTCGCCTCGTTCTTCTCCGTCCTCCATCCATCCGGGAGTGTGAACTGCAGGACGCCGGCGTCTGCGGGTTGATCCGAGGAGGAGTCCTCGCCTCTCTTAGATTCGCCAGGGGGTGGCGGCGCTCGTCGCGGCGGGCGCGTCGTCGCGAGTAGTGCTCGATGCCGGGCCTCCGCTGCTGCGACCGAACATCGACCATAGGAATACGGGCCCAGCAACGAGGAGCACAATCGCCGCCATGATGCCGTAGGTGATGAGTTTCTCCTTTGCCCAGCTCTTCATGCCGTCTTTGACCGCGCCGGAGACAATGCCGGGTTGCCGGAGTTCCTGCCAGGGGCCGGGCTGCTGAGGGTATGGGGGCTGCTGAGGGTGGGTGCGGCTGTTGCCCCGCCTGTGGGAACGGCTGCCCGGGCGGAGCCTGTGGTGGCCAGTGTGGTTGCTGCGGTGGTGGAACAGAGTTGCGGTATGGGTCGTTCGGTGGCTGTTGAGTCATCGGGATCTCCCTCTGTGTTTTTCACGCTACGGGGAGATCGGGTCGTCGGGCCTGATGTGGATGGTTCCTCATTCGCTAGCCGGTGACGTCCGAGACCAGCTGGCGAACGCGTCGGCAATGCGAGCCAGCTCCACGTGACCGCTCGCGACCTCAATGACAAGGTCGTACGCGTCGTCGTCTGGAGCCTCGATCCAGACTCCGTTCAGATCGAGAAACACCAGAGCCGCCAGCCACCCGAGACGCTTGTTGCCGTCCACCAGCGGATGATTGTTGACGAGCGAGTCCAAGAGCGCAGCGGCCTTGAGCTCCAGCGACGCGTAGGCGTCGTCGCCCCAGAGCGAGGCGGCCGGTCGGTGGGCAGCGGCCTCGATCAAGCCCAGGTCTCGGACCGGGCCGACGCCGAGGTCTGCCGTGAGCGCCAGCAGGTCCTCGGTGGTCAGATAGGTGATCACTGTCCGAGACGCTCGATGACTTGGGCGTATCGAGTGCGGACGCGAGCGGAAGCCTTTGCGACGTGTGCCTGGTGTCCGCGACGCGCAGCAGCCTCGCGAATCGCTCGGACCGTGGCTTCCTGTTTGCTGACCCCGTCGGCCTCCGCGAGCGCAGTCAGCGCCTGCTCGTCGGATTCCGTCAGTCGAAGTGTCATCGCCATAACGTGATGATACCAACGTGATACCAGACGGGTGTGGTTTCGATACGCGAGCTTCGCTCGCTACTCAACCACCTGGGTCAGGACGGCGTTCAATCACCCGTAAAGTGATGTAGCACTGCGTGCTACGTGGGGCGCATGGCCCAGAGCATCAGTCAGCGGGAACTGCGCAATGACAGTGCGCGGATTCTGCGCGCTGTCGACGAAGGCCAGTCATTCGTGGTTACTCGTCACGAACGCCCGGTGGCCGAGGTCGTTCCTCTGCACCGTGCGAGGGTTGTGGATCTCAGCATCGTAGAGCGAAACTTTGCAGGGTCCCCCAGTATCGACAGCGATGCGTTCATGCAGGACATCGATGGCGCCGTGATTCAGGATGCTGAGCCGCGGGCGTGAGGCGGAGCATCCGACCGCGTTGCTCGACACCTCTGCAGTCATCGACCTTTCGATACTGCTTAGCCAGGGAAGCTTCCGGGAAAGCTCGCTATCTGCTCGGTCACCCTGGCTGAACTGACGGCCGGGCCTGCAGCTACCGCCGATCCTCTCGAGCGGGCACGTCGACAAGACAGGCTTCAACGCGTCGAAGCGACCTTTGAACCAATCCCGTTCGGGGTTTCCGCGGCTCGCGCCTACGGTCACGTGTATGCCGCTGCTCGCGCGCGGAGTCGTCACCCGCGTCGACGGTTGGCCGATCTGCTGATCGCAGCCGTCGCGGCGGCCGAAGGCATGTTGCTCATCACCCGGAATCCCGACGCTTTTGTCGGTCTGGAGGCATCGTTCCTGTGCTCGGTCTGTGATGCCTGCCGGCGATGGTTTCGACTCGGCCCTTCGGGCCAGCTCAACCATCTGGGGCGGGCGCGCCGCGCCCGGCCATCGAGGAGGCGACGGAGCTAACCCAATATCCACACGGGTTTCCCAAAACAAGGCGAAACCGCCCTCTGTAGCAAACGCGTGTGGATATTGGGTTAGATCGCGGTCGTGAGGATGGTTTCGATACGCGCCTTCGGCGCTACTCAACCATCGGGTACGGACGTGGTTTCGACGCGCCCGCTCCGCGGGCGGCTCAACCATCGGCCAGGATCCAGTCGCTGATCAGGCGGACTTGTGCGTGGCGAGTACGCCAAAACCGATGCCGAAGCCGAGCCCCGCGAGGCGAGACAGCGGGGAGACATCCGCCAGTGGCAACAGCAGCTGGATGGCGAGCAGCGTCGCACCCAACCCGACGACCGCGCCACCCAATTTGTTTGCGGTCTCAACGCGCAACACGCTCAGCACACCCGCCAGCACCATGAGAATCGGCGCGCCCGCGGGCAGCAGTACCCCGACGAGACACATCCCCGCGCATAACCACAGCAGGATGTTCGCCGACCCCTGCGACGTCGATCCTTGCGCTGGCGACAGGGGCAGCGGGACGGCATGAGGCGGCGGTGGGGGAGGCGCGTCGGGCACCGACACTGGGGCGGCCGTCGTGACGGCGTACGGTGCCATTGGGTCGCGGTTGCCGTCGCTGAGCATCGGCACGGAGGTCATCAATGCGGATTGCACGGCGAACGGCGTCTGAGGATCGCGGGACGGTTTCGCGGCCCGCACAGCACCGTCGAGGGGCGGAACCGGTACAGGCTGGATGGTAGCAGGTCGCGGCACAGCCCCGGGCGTCGCCTGCTCGGGCGGCTCGGCCACGCTGAGCGGGCTGGCATGGGGCGTGGCAAAACCGTCGGGGCGTTCGATGGGGGCGTACGCCGCTCCGTCTTTCCAGCTGGCCATGCACCTATTCTACGGGGCACTCGGCGCTGCGCCAGTGCCGCAAGTCGACGCCTCGTCGACCTCGCCTGGGTGTTCGGCCTAGGCTAGGGGCTAGATAGAGAGTCAGGAGTACCGTGCAAGTAGTCATCTGCCCAGACGCCCTTCAAGTTGGGAACGTGTCGGCCAGGTTCGTCGCGGAGGCGCTGCGCGCATCGCAGAATCCGGTGCTTGGCCTAGCCACCGGTAGTTCGCCGCTGGGCCTCTACGCCGAGCTCGCGCGCATGGCGCGCGAAGACGGCCTCAAGCTCTCCGCCGTCCAGGGCTTCGCGCTCGACGAGTACGTCGGTATCCCGCACGATCACCCCGAGAGCTACCACGCGGTCATCCAGCGCACTGTCACCGAGCCGCTCGGGATGCAGCTCGAGAACGTGCACGTCCCCGACGGTCTCGCCGATGGCATGGACGCCGCCGCGGCCCAGTACGACGCCGACATCGAAGCAGCCGGCGGCATCGACGTGCAGGTGCTCGGCATCGGCGCCAACGGCCACATCGGTTTCAACGAGCCGTTCACCTCGTTCGCGGCCACGACCCACGTCGTCCCACTCACGCAGCAAACCCGCGCTGACAACGCTCGATTCTTCGACTCCATCGACGAAGTGCCCACCCACGCGGTCACGCAAGGCCCCGCGACCATCATGCGCTCCCGCCGCGCAGTGCTGATCGCTCAAGGTGAAGGCAAAGCCGACGCCATCGCCGCGATGGTCGAGGGCCCCGTCAGCCAGGTCTGCCCTGCGTCGCTGCTCCAATTCCACCCCGACGCGATCGTCGTCGTGGACGAAAAGGCAGCCTCGAAGCTGCGCTACAAGGAACATTTCCAGTCTCTCTGAGTGCTCGGTAGACTGGGAGGTCGAACATCGTAGGAAAGTGGGGTTCGACGTGCCTACCGGAAAGGTGCGCTTCTTCGACGCGGAGAAGGGCTTCGGATTCATTACTAAAGACGGCGGTGGCGACGTGTACGTGCGCTCCACTGCGCTCGCCGACGGTGTTGCCGCGCTGCATAGCGGCCAGCGAGTAGATTTCGGTGTCATCGACGGCCGTCGCGGCGAGCAGGCGCTCAACGTCACCGTGATCGACCAGCCGCCGTCGCTGTCGAAGGCATCGCGCAAGAAACCGCAGGAGATGGCGGTGATCGTCGAAGATCTGATCCAGATGCTCGACGGGCTCGGCAACGGGTACCGCGCGAACCGCCACCCTGACCCGAAGATGGCGACGAAGGCCGCGCAGGTGCTGCGCCGCGTCGCTGAAGAACTGGAGAAGTAACTTGGCAGCTGCGAAAACTCGCGCACCGAAGCTCGACCAAATCGTCGCGGACGCGGTCGACATGGCACGCGTGGCCGCGGAGGAAGTCTCCGGCGCGGACGCCGTCGGAGAACACCTCGGAGTGAAAGCCGAGGTGGGCGACCGCATCGCCACGCACACGTTCGCCTGCGAGCTCGCCGGATACCCCAACTGGGTGTGGGCCGTGACGCTCGTGCGCGCCTCGCGTGCGAAGAAGGCGACCGTCAACGAGGTGTCGCTGAGCCCGCAAGAAGGCGCCCTCGTCGCGCCCGAGTGGGTGCCGTGGGAGGATCGCATCGAGCCCGGCGACATCGCGCCCGGCCTGCTCATGGCAACCCCCGACAACGACCCGCGCCTCGAACCCGGCTTCGCCGCGACGGACCTCCCCGCCGACGCCGACCCCAACGAGTGGGTGCAGCTGCGCACGACGGTGGCCGAACTCGGGCTGGGCCGCGAGCGCGTGCTGTCACTCGAAGGCCGCGACCAAGCCGCCGAACGGTGGCTGCGCGGGGCACCCGGGCCCTCCGACGAAGGCTCCCGCGAAGCGCCCGCCAACTGTGGCACCTGTGGGTATTTCGTGCCGCTTCGCGGCTCATTGGGCACACTGTTCGGTGCGTGCGCCAACGCATACTCCCCGTCGGATGCCAAGGTGGTGCACCTTGACCACGGCTGCGGCGGACACTCCGACGTCGTCGAAGGCTCGCGAGCCCGAGAGCTGCCCGCGCCGATGTACGACACCATCGGCGTCGACACCATGCTCTTCGACTAGCCCACGCTGCGCGGCTACGCGCAGCTGCCCTCGATGTTGAAGGCGAGCGGCTTCGTCTTTCCGTCAGCGGCTGTCACCGCTTCGCCCCGCACGGTGAAGCGTCGCTTGTCGCCGGTGAAGGTGGCCCGTCCGACGTTCTCGCCCACCAAGGCGGTGACCCCGTCGGGCAGCGTGATGACAAGGCCGGTCACTTCCCCGGAAGCATCCACGGTGAACTGCACGCCCTCGAGCGAACCCGCCGCCGCGGCCACGTCGAGGCCGGTGGACGTCTCGCACACCACGTCCGCATATTCCCCGGACACCTCGCCGAGGGTCAGACGTAGCGTCCCGCCGAAGCTCGCCGTTCGCGACGGTGTAGGAGCAGGCTCGTCGGAAGGAGACGGCGTCGGCGACGGTGCCTCCGACGGCGTCGCCGGCTGGGCAGGCGACGGGGGCTGCGCAGGGTGCGGTGTGGTGGAGCCAGGCGACGAGGGAGATTGCCCGTCGGAGCAGGCGCCGAGCGCCAGCGCGACGGCACACGCCGCCGCAGCCGCCCCGTGCCTGCGCCACCTCGAGGAATGCATGAGGGCAACTGTACCGGCTTGGGGCGCAGGAATGAGCACCCAGAAGTGCTTGTCCGGGCCCATAGCGATACCATGCCCTCCGTGGTTACGAACTCTCCTGTTGCTGAAACATCCCCCGAACAGTCGAGCCTCGACCGCTTCTTCGGCATCACTCGTCGTGGATCGACGGTGGGGCGCGAGGTGCGCGGCGGGCTCGTGACATTCTTCGCGATGGCCTACATCATCGCGCTCAACCCCCTCATCCTCGGCACCTCCGCCGACATCAACGGCAACCTCATCTCGGGTGCGCCGCGCATGGTGAACGGTGAGGTCGACGCCGCCGCCGTCTCCACGTCCATCGGCATGGTGGCAGCTGCGACAGCACTCATCGCCGGCGTCCTCACCATCCTCATGGGCGTCATCGGGCGCTTCCCGATCGGCCTCGCCGCCGGCCTCGGCCTTAACGCGCTCGTCGCCTACACGCTCGTTCCCCAAATGACCTGGGGTCAGGCCATGGGCCTCGTGGTGTGGGAAGGCATCCTCATCGGAGTGCTGGTGCTCACGGGCTTCCGCACGGCGGTGTTCAAGGCCGTACCCCCGGCGCTGCGCAGCGCGATCTCCGTCGGCATCGGTTTGTTCATCGCCTTCGTCGGCCTCATCAACGCTGGCGTGGTGCGGCCCGGCGGGGGCACCGTCGTATCGCTCGGCATCGACGGGTCGCTCGTGGGCTGGCCGGTGTTCGTCTTCCTCTTCGGATTCTTCCTCCTGATCGGACTGCACGCCCGCAAGGTGAAGGGCTCCATCCTGATCTCGATCCTCGCCTCGACGGTGCTCGCCATCATCATCGAAACCCTCGCCAAGGTGGGCCCGCAAGGCCCCGACGGCGCCAACCCGACGGGGTGGTCGCTCAACGTGCCGAAGCTCAGCGACTTCCAGCTGCCCGACCTCTCGCTGCTGGGCAACGTCGACATGATCGGCGCATTCTTCCCCAACGGCGAGTTCTCGCTCACGCGCACGCTGTCGCTCGTGGTGCTCGTCTTCTCGCTGCTGCTGGCGGACTTCTTCGACACCATGGGCACCGTCGTGGCTGTGGGATCTGAGGGCGACTTGCTCGACGAGAACGGCATGCCCGAGCGCCCCACGGAGATTCTGCTCGTTGACTCGTTCGGCGCGATTGCTGGTGGTCTTGGCTCGGTGTCGTCGAATACCTGTTTCGTGGAGTCCACCACCGGTGTGGGTGAAGGTGCGCGCACTGGTTTCGCGTCGGTGGTGACGGGGCTGGCGTTCATCGCCTCGATGTTCCTCGCGCCCATCATCAACATGGTGCCCTCCGAAGCGGCGTCTCCGGCGCTGGCCTTCGTCGGGTTCCTGATGATCTCGCAGGTGGTGGAAGTCGACTGGACGAAGCCTGAGCTCGGCATCCCCGCGTTCTTCACCATCATCTTCATGCCGTTCTCGTACTCGATCGCAACGGGCATCGGCGTTGGCTTCCTCGCCTACGTGTTCCTGAACGTCGTGATGGGGAAGGCGAAGCAGGTGCACTCGCTCATGTACGTGGTGGCAGCGATGTTCATCATCTACTTCGTACAAGGCCCGATCTTGGACCTGATCGGAGGCTAGGGCTACTCGAACAAGTGACCGTTATCCTCCACGAGAAGCATCGCGACCCCCGATTTCGCGAGAAATCGTCAGGTGTGGAGGATAACGGTCAAACACCGCCGGGTTCGGCTGGCTGCTTCGGCGGACAGCTATGCCCGGCCGCCAGCCCAGCGCGGCGGCTCACGCCGAGGCCGATACACACAAATCTGACCGTTATCCTCCACGCCTGCAAAAAATCCCCAAAACAAGGGGGTTACAAGCTTCTCGTGGAGGATAACGGTCAGATTTTGTGGGTCACTGGCGCTTGACGGGTGCCGCTAGCCGCGTCAGGTAGTGGCGTTCCTCGCGTCCGGGCGCGGGAGGCACGTCGTAGTACTCCCAAAACGGGCGGCTGGTTTCGTAGCCGCGTTCGGCCAGCCGCTGCTGCATCTCTTGCCAAGCATCGCCGATGTCCTCAAAACCGCCCTTGAACTTGGCAACGGCGGTGCTGCCGGCGGGCAGCTCGGAACCCTGGATGAGCACCTCGCCGATTTTGATCACTTCGCCCCACGCCTCCTCGACGGGGAACCCCACCTCAACGGTGGTTGTCTCCATGAGCCGCGTGTCGTACCTGCTGAAGCCAGGGCCGTTCGGCACGAATCGACGCTCGCGGATCGCCTTGCCGAGAGCCGTGAAGCTCTCGTCCATGAAATTGGCAAGGTCCTCGACGGGAATGTTGTCGCCGCGGACAACCACTGTTGGCGTCCCTAGGAATTCGATGATCTCGGGATCGGTCATGCTCATACCCGCACACTACCGGGTGTTCAGGGCCTCGGCCGGCGGACAGGAAGGGCGACGATCCCCGTCGGGCTTGTACGCTGTCAACCATGCTGAGCAAGGTATTGGTTGCCAACCGTGGCGAAATTGCTGTGCGCGCCTTTCGTGCCGCCTACGAACTCGGAATGCACACCGTTGCGGTGTTCCCTCATGAGGATCGCAATGCAGACCACCGGGTGAAGGCCGACGAGTCGTATCTGATTGGCGAGGAGGGTCACCCCGTTCGGGCCTACCTCGACATCGACGAGCTCATCCGGGTCGCGAAGGAGTCGGATGCGGATGCGATCTACCCCGGTTACGGCTTCCTGTCGGAGAACCCCGAGCTCGCGCAAGCCTGCGCTGACAACGGCATCAAATTCATTGGCCCGGCCCCGCACGTCCTCGAAATGGCCGGCAACAAGGTGCGCGCCGTCGATGCCGCCCGCAAGGCGGGGGTGCCGACGCTGCAGTCGTCGAAGCCCAGCACCGACATCGACGAGCTTGAGGCCGCTGCGAATGACATCGGCTTCCCCGTCTTCATCAAGGCGGTCTCCGGTGGTGGCGGGCGCGGTATGCGTCGCGTCGATGATCCGACGAAGTTCCGCGACGAGCTCGGCGCCGCCATGCGTGAAGCCGACGGTGCATTCGGTGATCCGACGGTGTTCGTCGAGCAGGCCGTGCAGGGGCCGCGCCACATCGAGGTGCAGATCCTCGGCGACGAACACGGGAACATCGTGCACCTCTTCGAGCGCGACTGCTCGGTGCAGCGCCGCCACCAGAAGGTGGTGGAGCTGGCGCCCGCACCGTTCATCACCGACGAGCAGCGCGAGGCCCTCACGTCCGACGCCGTGAAGTTCGCGAAGGCCATCAACTATTCGTGCGCCGGCACCGTCGAGTTCCTCGTCGAAACGGAGGGCCCGCGCTCCGGGCAGCACGTGTTCATCGAGATGAACCCGCGCATCCAGGTGGAGCACACGGTTACCGAAGAAATCACCGACGTCGACCTCGTCCAGGCGCAGATGCGCGTGGCGAATGGGGAAACCCTCGAACAGATCGGTATTCGCCAAGAGGAATTGCAGATCCGCGGCGCAGCGCTGCAGTGCCGCATCACGACGGAAGACCCGTCGAACTCGTTCCGCCCCGACACCGGCCTCATCACGGCGTACCGTTCGGCGAACGGCTCGGGCATCCGCCTCGACGGTGGCACCACCGGCACCGGCGTGGAGATCTCACCGCACTTCGACTCGCTGCTGGTGAAGCTCACCGCGCGCGGCCGCGACCTCGACATGGCCCTGGCGCGCGCCCGCCGGGCGCTGGCCGAGTTCCGCGTGCGCGGCGTCGCCACGAATATTGCGTTCCTGCGAGCACTCCTCGACGACCCGGACTTCGCAAAACCGGGTATGACCACGTCGTTTATCGACGATCGCCCCTACCTGTTGACCTCCCGCACCCCCGCAGACCGCGCCACGAAACTGTTGCGCTGGGTGGCGGACAAGACGGTGAACCGTCCCTACGGTGAGGCCCCCACGCATCTGGACCCATCGCACAAGTTGCCGAAGCTCGACACCTCCGCCCCCATTCCCGACGGCGCCCGCCAGCGCCTGCTGGAGCTCGGCCCTGCAGGCTTTGCTCGCGAACTGCGCGCGTCGAAGACCGTCGGCGTCACGGACACGACGTACCGCGACGCCCACCAGTCGCTGCTTGCGACGCGCGTTCGCACCCGCGACCTGCTCGCCGTCGCTCCTCACCAGGCGCGCTTGTTGCCGCAGATGCTGTCTGTGGAGTGCTGGGGCGGGGCCACCTACGACGTCGCCTTGCGCTTCCTTGGCGAAGACCCGTGGGAGCGGCTGGCGAAGCTGCGCGAAGCCATGCCGAACCAGAACCTGCAGATGCTGCTGCGTGGGCGCAACACCGTCGGCTACACCCCGTATCCGACGAAGGTCACCGCGGCGTTCGTCGACGAGGCCGCCAGCGTCGGCATCGACGTGTTCCGCATCTTTGACGCGCTCAACGACGTCGATCAGATGCGCCCGGCGATCGACGCGGTGCTGGGCACGTCGTCGGTCGCCGAGGTGGCGCTGTGTTACACCTCGAACCTGCTGGACCCGGCGGAAACCACCTACACGCTCGACCACTACCTGCGCCTGGCGGAGGAGATCGTCGAGGCAGGCGCGCACATCTTGGCCATCAAGGACATGGCCGGCCTGCTGCGCCCCGAGGCGGCGAGGCGCCTTGTCAGGGCGCTGCGTGAGCGCTTCGACCTGCCCGTGCATCTGCACACCCACGACACGACGGGTGGCCAGGTGGCCACGCTCGTTGCGGCTATCGAGGCTGGGGTGGATGCCGTCGACGTCGCTAACTCGGCACTGAGCTCGACGACGTCGCAGCCGCCGATGTCCGCCCTGCTGGCGGCGCTGGACGGCACCGACCGCGCGCCCGACCTCGACCCCCAGGCGGTGCTCGACCTCGAGCCATACTGGGAGGCCGTGCGGAAGCTCTACCAGCCGTTCGAGTCGGGGCTGCCGGCGCCGACAGGGCGCGTCTACGACCACGAAATCCCCGGCGGGCAGCTCTCCAACCTGCGTCAGCAGGCCATCGCTCTCGGGCTCGGCGACCGCTTCGAGGCCGTCGAGGACATGTACACCGCTGCCAACCACATTCTTGGCCGCCCGACGAAGGTGACGCCGTCGTCGAAGGTGGTGGGAGATCTCGCGTTGCATCTGGTTGCCGTCGGTGCTGACCCCGAGGAGTTTGAGGCCGACCCGCAGCGCTTCGACATCTCCGATTCCGTGATCGGCTTCCTGAACGGTGAGCTCGGCACGCCGGCGGGTGGCTGGCCCGAACCATTCCGCTCGAAGGCGCTCGAAGGCAGGAAGCAGCCGGTGCGCATCACCGAGGTGCCGGCCGACGATCTACCGCGCCTGGACGAGCCTGGGCGCGAGCGGCAGGAGACGTTGAACCGCCTGCTTTTCCCCGGGCCGGCGAAGGAATTTGACCAGCTCAGGGGCGATTTCGGCGACGTTTCCGTCATCCCGACGATTCCGTTCCTGTACGGCATGGAGCCCGACGGGGAGTACGTCGTGCCGCTCGGCAAGGGCGTGGAGCTCCTCATGGGGCTCGAATCCATCAGCGCCCCCGACAAGCGCGCGAAGCGTCAGGTGATGGCGACGATGAACGGCCAGCTGCGTCCGATCCGGGTGCGCGACGAGTCCGTCGAGTCCGAGGTCCCGGCAGCGGAGAAGGCCGACCCGAACGTCGCCGGGCACGTCGCCGTCCCATTCTCGGGTGCGGTGACGGCGAGCGTCGCGGTGGGGGACCACGTCGAGGCCGGGCATCCCGTCGCGACGATCGAGGCCATGAAGATGGAAGCGAGCATCAACGCGCCCATCGCTGGCACCGTGCAGCGCATCGCCATCAACGGCACGACGCCGCTCTCGGGCGGCGACTTGGTGCTCGTGATCGAGTGACCCTCCGTTCCCTGTGCTGCATGCGCCACCACGGGGGACGTCAATAAGGAATGCTGGAACCCACCAAACACGGTGGGTTCCAGCATTCCTTATTGCGGGCGGGGTCGTTTGGTTACTGGGGTGCGGTTGGCAGGCTGGCTGGATCCACCGTCGTTGGTTGATCGTCGAGGGGGATGTCCCAGGTGCGGTCTTCGCGGGAGCCAGCTACGCCCTTCTGCTGCACGAAAAACCCGGCGGCTTCGGGTAGCTGGTAGAGCCACGTGGTCTGCTCTCTACCGCCAGCTTGGGCGACGATAATAGTCAGCGGGAGCTGGTCTACAGGCTCACGTGGGTGGGTGCCGCGGTCCACCCTAGTCTCCAGCCCTGGGCTGCAATCAACCTGTTTTCTGGTGACTTGCTCTGCGTGCCCGTCGAGCGCCGAGCGATGGTAGATCACCAGGTCGGCGGTCGTCGCACCTGCCGGGCACATGGAGATGGCTGTCTTGTATTCGCGCGGCATGAGCTGCCGCCACACCACGACGCCAGCCCCGACGACAACGCTCACTACCACCACGGCGATGGCGAGCACCGTCCACTGTTTGCGGCTCATGATGCCCTCCGGTGTTCTGACAGGGGCACTTGGCTGACATCGACGGTGTCCCCGGTGTCTTCCAATGACACGAACGTGCCAGGTCCGACGAGTTCGCCGCCGTAGTGCACATCCACCCAGCCGCTGGCCTCAGTCCATATCCAGTTGGTCTTCGGGTTGTGATATGCGTGGAGCGCTTCGACGGTGCTGCCGTTGGTCAGAGTGATGACGAACGATTCGTAGTGGGCATGCTCGTCGGGTTCGGATACCTGCTTCCCCTTCGAGCGGGTGAGGTAGCTGATGATCTTGCCGACGTCGGTGCGGTTGGTGATGTGGTGCCGGGTGGCCTGGGGGCCGTCGTCGAAGAGGTAGACGTCCATCGACACACCGTCCACGGGGCTCAGTTTGGAGTCAACTACCGGCTTCGCCGGGGCGCAGGCCGTGACACACAGCAGCGAGGCCGCTGCACAGACTATGAAAGGCACGCGTTGCATGGCGGGTTCCTCACTGAACTCGGCATCGGGTATTGGAGCCGGCAAATCCGGATTTGAGTACTGCTCGATTATCCCCCCCTCCATCCATCATGCAAGGCAACCTCTCGTTGCGCTCCGGCTTCCGAGTTCGAACTCGATGGAAGCCAGAGCGCGACGAGCTATGAGAGCAGCCCCAGCGAGCCTGGCAGCCAGAGGCTGAGCGCTGGTACGAACACGACGATGAGCAGGCCCACGATAATGGCGAGGAGGAACCACAGAAGCTTGCCGACGACGGGCTCGATGCGCATACCGGCCACCCTGGCGCCGATGAAGAGCACGTTGCCTACCGGCGGGGTGATGACGCCCACCGAGAGGTTGTACACAATGATGGCGCCGAAATGCACGGGGTCGATACCCATCTCGGTGACGATCGGCAGGAAGATCGGCGTGAAGATCAAGATGGCCGGCGTCGGGTCCATGAACGTACCCACGACGAGCAGGATGAGCATCATGATGACGAGGATGATCTGCGGGTTGTCGGTGAGGCCGAGCAGACCGGCCGAAACCGCTTCCGGGATTCGGGCGAAGGTCATCATGAACGACAGCGCGGAAGCCACGCCAATGAGGAGCGTGATGATGGCCGTCGTTTGGGCCGCCTCGATGAGTACCTCTGGAAGCTTGCGAACTTCGAGCTGTCGGTAGGCGAAGCCCAGCACCAGGCAGTACACGACGGCGATGCCGGCGGATTCCGTCGGAGTGAACCATCCTGCGAGGATGCCGCCCACGACGATGACGATCATGAGTAGCGACGGGACGGCCTTCCAGATGGTGACTAGTGCAACCTTGAGCGGGAGCCGTTCGTCGCTGGTGGGTGCCCCGTAGCGCCGGTGCAACGCGAACACCACCACGAGACACGCCAGTACCCACACGAGGCCGGGGCCGACGCCAGCCATGAACAAGGCAGCCACCGACGTTGAGCTCACGAGGGAGTACACGATGAATGTGTTCGACGGGGGAATGAGCATGCCGGCAGGTGCCGAGGCCACGTTGACTGCCGCCGCGTAGGCGCGGTTGTAGCCTTCTTGCCGCATTCTCGGCTGCGTGACGGTGCCGACGGCAGCAGCCGCAGCCACCGCGGCGCCGGATACTGCACCAAAGAGCCCGTTGGCTACCACGTTGGTTGCCGCCATCGATGACGGCATCTTCCCGACGAGTACCTTCGCCGCGTCGATGAGACGATTTGCGATACCGCCAGAGTTCATTAACACGCCTGCGAGAACAAACAGCGGAATGGCTAGGAGCGGGAAGCTGTTGATGCCGGTGAACATGCGTTGCGCTGTGAGGAATACCGCTGAGTCCCAGCCGATAAACACCACTGCGGCAGCCAGTGAAGGCAGGCCAATGGAGATTGCCACCGGGAAGCCCAGCGCGATACAGGCGAGAATGCCAACAATGAGCACGAGTGATGCGAGCGTTACGGGATCCATGTCAGTGCTCCTCGTCCTCGACGGAGGCCTGCTCGGCCTCGGCCTCTTCGATCTGCGCTAGGGCTTGCTGTTCTGCCTCGTCGAGCTGGTACGGGGGCTCCACCCCGCGCACAATCTCGACGGTTTGGTACCACGCGTAGAACACGATGATTGCTCCAGTGATGGGCATCACCGTGTACATCATGCCCATGGTGCCGGGCAGCGACGAGAGTCCCTGCCCCCAGGCGCGGATGGACGCCCGCACTCCGCCCCAGATCAGCACCAGTATCGCGAACGCCATGACTGCTACCTGGGCCAGTACTGCGGTGCGTTTCTGTCCGGCTTCCTTTTGGCGTCGCACGAGGAAGTCGACGGCGATGTGCCCTTTTTCTGAAAACACCAACGCGCTCGCCATGAACCCAAGCCACACGAACGTGAAACGTGCCCCTTCTTCCGCCCACGGACTAGGGGAGCCCGCGAGGCGGGTGACCACCTGCCAGATGACGACGAGCACGAGCACTGCGAACAACACTACGCACGCCCACTTCAGGACAGCATCGAGACCCTTCTTGACGGGAATCATTGGTTGCCTCCTTCAGCGACCGCGACAGACTGCTCGAACAGTTCTCGCTGCCGCGGGGTTTTCAGGAACTCAGCCTGGAGCGGTTCGAGGGCGCGTGCGAACGCCTCGGCGTCAACCTCGTGATACTGAGCGCCGCGCTGCTTCGTTTCCGCCGTAGCCTCGTCGGTTTTCTTCCCCCAGAGTTTCGTGTGGTACTGCCAGGTCGTTTGCCACTCTTGCATGAACAAGGAGCGGTCGGCGTCGGTCAGTTCGCCCAGCATGGCAGTGTTGACGATGAGGTAGTCGAGGCCGACGAGATGGTTGGTGTACGAGTAATGTTTGGCCACCTCGTAGTGCTTTTGGGTGAAGTATGAAACCTCGTTGTTTTCTGCGCCGTTCAGCACGCCCGACTGCAACGCGGTGTACACCTCGCCATATGCCATCGGGGTAGCGGCACCACCCATGGCCTTGATCATGGCCATGTGCAGCGCCGATTCCTGGACTCGAATCTTCAGCCCTGCCAAGTCCGACGGGCTCGTCACGGGCTTGTTGGCGTAGATGTGACGGGCGCCCTGCGTGAACCCTCCCAACACAGTGAAGTTGCTGCTGTTTTCCAGCGACGTGAACAATTCCCCGGAAAGGTTCGGATCGTTGATCACCTTCATCTGGTGATCAACATCTTTGAACACTCCCGGCATGTTGTAGGCCAGGAAGTCGTCGTTGAGGTTCTCCAGCTGAGTACCGGACACGATCGCCAGGCCAATGATGTCGTCGGAAACGAGTTGCAGTGCTTCAGCTTGGGCGCCGAGAGTCTCGTTGGCGTAGATGTCGATCTTCATGCGGCCGTCGCTGCTCTTCTCGAGCCGCTTCGCGAAATCATCGAGCGCGATGAAGCTCGGATGGTCTTCCGCTTGGTTGAGGGCCAGGCGAAAGATTTGCTGGTCGCCTGCACCTCGGGAAACGCCCTTGCTGCAGCCAGTAAGCCCGGCCAATAACAGTCCGCCCGCGGCGCCGCGGGCGAGAGCACGTCGTGTGAGTTTCGTCTGCACTGACTACCTTCTCCATGTAGTTGGGGAGGCGCGAGGCCTCGATCCTCATTATTAAACACCGATAGATGTTTATTCTCATCGGTTTGCCCATTGTTGCCAAGGCCGCTGGGCGCGAAGAGCCGGAGCTTCGCAGCAACGCCGCTGCTGGTGCGTTTTGACGGCCTGAACCGCCAGGGGTTACTCTGTAACTAGTTATCAAGTAACCATCCTTGCTGTCATGAAACGGGGGACAGTGCATGTCCGTGAAACACGCGTTACTCGCGCTCCTGTCGACGGAGCCGTCGTCGACCTACCAACTCTGTAAACGCTTCGACGCGTCCACCGGCCAGAGTTGGCCCCTCAACA
>NZ_CAMYPD010000007.1 GCF_947286155.1 uncultured Tessaracoccus sp. | reverse complement strand
AAACTGTCACCGATGTCCTGACACAAAACTGTCACCGATGTCCTGAGACATAACACCGGAACTGAGCCGCACAGGTTACAGGTGCCTGCCGGGCGGGGCAGGGCGAGGCAAAACCACGTTTTCCACAGATTTGGCACCCGCGCTTTGCTCTGGGCGACGAGATCTGTACAGTTGTCCTCGTGCTTCCTGAGAGTTTTTCAGGTGGCCTTGTTGAATCGACGATGAAGGGAGCCCGGTGCGCAAGTTTTTGCTCGGCATCGCTGCTGCAACAACAGCGTTGATCGTCGCTTTGGGCCTCACGCAAGCATCCGCGCTCCCCGTTGCACCGAAACCTGCACCGCCGGTCGCCGGCATCCCCACCCCCTGCGCCGCGCAGCACCCGTGGCCGGCCGACGCGTCGATCTCCACCATCCGCGAGCAGATGGAAGAGAACTTCCACCTCAAGCTGACGGGCGATTACTGGTCGAACGAGTACCGCGCGTCGATCAAAATCCTGTGGGAGACCCTCGACGGCGTGGCCTGCACCGACTACGTCGACACGCTGCTGAAAAAGAACGGCGGCAACGTCGGCATCAGCGCAGCGAACACCCGAAGCTGGGCGTGGGGCGACTGGTCGCTCACCAAGCCGGGCTACGTCACCCTCGACTTCCAGAAGTTCAAGACGGCACTGGATAACGACGACGAAGGCCGCCTCGTGCGCCTCGTCATTCACGAGCTCGGCCACGCGTGGAACTCCGACCGCGGCTCCGAGCCCCCGTACTGGCGCGAGTTCCAGAAGCTGCAGCGCTCGCAGGGCACATTCTCGAAGTACGCCGGGTCGTCGGTCACCGAAACGTTCGCCGACGCCGTCGGGTACTACGTCGGCCGATGCGCGCTGAACAACCCGTACGACACCGGCAAATTCTCTGGCTACTACGAGTTCGTGAAAGACAACGTCTTCGACGGTAAAGAATTCGGCCCCGCCCCCGGCGAGAAGCCCAACTGCGCCGTGCCGAAGCAAGGCGCCGAAGAACCCCGCCCTGGCAAGCCCACCGACACGAAAGCCAAGTGGATCTCCGACCTCGCCGGTGAATAGGCCAAGCCCGGCTGACGCACTTTGCATGCAACCCGGTGCTACAGAGCACACGTTGCTACACCCGGCCCCATCGCTCACCATCGCGAGTACGTCAAGACCAGCGGTTACGGTTAGGGGCTAGAGGCAAGGGGGCGCAGCCAGACAGTAACGTCAGGGCCCCATCCTGTTACAGTCGTAACCCCATCTAAGCAGGGGATAGCTGTATAGGCACACCTGACATAGGCCAGCTGAGTGAGATGAATAGCGTCGTAGTCATTGCTGACGCTGGGCCAGTGAGGTTCATAGAGTTTATGGCGGGGAAACCAATGTGCTAAATCATGCTGGTAGCGATTCAGGTCGGCCTTGGCATCTTCGAAATGCGATGGGTACCGCTCTACAAGCCGCACCCAAGCTACAGGGCTGTCCACTTCATAGATACGGGGCTCAAAGGAGGGGAGAACTGGCCTCGATTCCATATCGTCAAACCAGTCTGGGCCAGTCTGGATGTAAGAGTCTTCCATGCCGAAAGCCGCCACGCAGGGTGCTCCAAGCCAGGGGCCTGTAGTGGTCTCAAGGCAAGCACCTTCGCGCATAGTTGGCAGGGTAGACCAACGTGCGTTCGTTGATGGCTGGATTATCAGAGCAGATTTGGGGGATTCGAGCAGGGGTGTGCCTAGCTGAATTTGCTGTGCTGGCGCATATGGCTGGGACCACAGTTCGATAATGGAGGGGGGCAACGGAGGTATCGACTGGAGTTCGGCAGCGCAAGGCTCGAATGGATCGGCGCCCATCCAAGGGAGGGAGTCAACAATGGCTCCAAGGGAAATCTGCCATGAAAGTGCGTGATTCGGGGTGAAATGCTCCTGCATCAGAAGCTTCTCAATAGACCATTTTGGCGCGCTATGTGCCACAGTTAGCTCTCCACTCGTTGGTGTATTGTCGGGCATAGTATGTGTGACCATTCGAAGCTTTGATGGTGGATGAAGTCTTGCCACGCCAGTTCGTTGACAAATGGTTATCGCACTTCTTGTCAACTGCCTTGTAGGTGAAGCCAGCTCTATAGGTAGTTGTTACGAGCTCCTTCTGGGTGAGGACGTGGTTCTTCGTGTATTCAGTCTTCCACCATCCCACGAACATGTATTTTTGAACTTCATTGTTGAGGGCAACACTCGCCGGTTTCCTTGCGCACTTGACCGTCGGTTTATATCCAATATTGCTGGTTGACTTCCGCCGATGGACATTGGCAACCGTCAATGACGGAGTCGTCTCCATCAGCGAGTGCACGAGCTTCGGCAGGGGTAACCTGTATCCAACTCGTGTCTTGTTCTCCACTGTCAGCTAGAGCTGCAGGGACTCCCACCGGGGGGAGAAGATTGCTATCAAGATCGCTAGTACGCCAATCTTTCTGACTCGATTCATGAGCTCGAGTGTAGGGCTCAGGAGCCATGCCTTGGGCACATTTACAAAACGTAACGTCTCAGTCTCGTAGGTGGCGCACGCATACACTCAAGAAATCCGGAGAAGAATACGTTCAAGGCTCGTAGCACGCTTCGCACGCATGGTGCGCACGAGGAGGAGTAGCCGTCGAGATGCTCGCAAAGGCGCTTCGGATGCTCGCCACAACAGGACTGCCCCCTGGCATCCATTCTTCCAGACCCCGCCCCGGCCGCCTCGTCGAAATCGCTCCTACCTATACTCGGGTCATGTCCGAGTCAGCGCCCGCCCCGGTAGCCCGGAGGACTCCGTCGTCCTTCGTGCTCAAGCAGGTTATGGCCGTCACCGGTTTCGTGTTCGTGGCGTTTGTCGTCGTGCACATGATCGGCAACCTCAAGGTGTACGCCGGCCCCGAATCGTTCAACGCCTACGCGGCGTGGCTGCGTGAGGTCGGTTATCCACTCATCCCCAAAGAAGGCGTGCTGTGGGCGTTTCGGGTGACGTTGCTCGTCGCGCTCGTGCTGCACGTCTGGGCGGCCATCACCATCTGGGCGCGAGGTCGTCGCGCGAGGGGGAGCCACCGTCGGGGGCGTATGCCTGGCCTCATGGCGACGGGCGCGCGCACGATGCTGCCCGGCGGCGCCGTCATCCTGGTGTTCATCGTGGTGCACCTGCTGGACCTCACCATCGGCGCCGCACTGCAATCCAGCACCTTCACTCCCCCCGACGGCGACCAGTTCTACGCGTACGAGAACCTCGTCGCGAGCTTCCAGCGCCCGTGGATGGCCATCTTCTACTGCGTGTGCATGCTCGTCATCGCCGTCCACGTCGAGCACGGGTGGCGCACGATCTTGCAAGATGTGGGCGTCACCGGCCGCCGCTTCCGCACGTTCTGGGTGGTGCTCGGCGGCTTGCTCGCGCTGGCCATCATCCTCGGTAACGCCACCATTCCTCTGCTGGTACTCACAGGGGTGATCGCATGAAACTCCCATTTGGCTGTTCCCGACGAAGTGGGCGCCCCCTCGCGTCCGCGCCAGCCGCGAGCTCCCGGGGCGGCCTCGACGCGCACGTGCCGCCCGGCGACCCAATGACGGCGTGGGATCGCCGCCAGGCGGAATACAAGCTTGTCAACCCGGCAAACCGGAAGAAGATGACGGTGATCGTCGTCGGTACGGGGCTCGCCGGGTCGGGTGTCGCCGCAGCGCTCGGCGAGCTCGGGTACAACGTCGAGTGCTTCACGTTCCACGACGCGCCACGCCGCGCGCACTCCGTCGCGGCCCAGGGCGGCATCAACGCCGCGCGCGCGAGGAAGGTGGACGGCGACTCCATCGCGCGGTTCGTAACCGACACCGTCAAGGGCGGCGACTTCCGTGGGCGCGAGGCCGACGTCGTGCGTCTGGCTACGGAGTCTGTGCGCGTGATCGACCACATGCAGGCCATCGGCGCGCCCTTCGCACGCGAGTACGGCGGGCAGCTCGCCACGCGCAGCTTCGGCGGCGTGCAGGTCTCGCGCACCTATTACACGCGCGGCCAGACCGGCCAGCAGCTGCAGGTCGCCGGCGCGCAGGCGCTGCTTCGGCAGGTGGAGCGCGGCACCGTGCGACTACACACGCGCACCGAGATGCTGGACCTCATCGTCGACGACGGCCGCGCGCAAGGCATCGTCACGCGCAACCTCGTCACGGGCGAGATCGAAGCGTGGACCGGCCACGCCGTCGTGCTGTGCACCGGCGGGTACGGTTCGGTGTACTTCCATTCGACGCTCGCGATGAACTCCAACGCCACGGCCACCTGGCGCGCGCACCGTCGGGGCGCCTACTTCGCGAGCCCGTCGTTCGTGCAGTTCCATCCGACGGCGCTGCCGGTGAGCTCGCATTGGCAGTCGAAGACGACGCTGATGAGTGAGTCGCTGCGCAACGACGGGCGCATCTGGGTGCCGAAGAAACCCGGCGACGATCGCCGCCCCGCCGACATCCCCGAAACCGAGCGCGACTACTACCTCGAGCGCCGCTACCCGGCGTACGGCAACCTCACGCCGCGCGATATCGCGTCGCGCGCCGCCCGCACGGAGATCGAGGCCGGGCGCGGGGTCGGGCCGCTGAAGAACTCCGTGTACCTGGACTTCTCCGACGCCATCGCGCGGCTGGGCAAGGACGTCATCGCGGAGCGCTACGGCAACCTGTTCGACATGTACCACGACGCGACGGGCGAGGACCCGTACGTCGAACCCATGCGCATCGCGCCGGGCGCGCACTTCACCATGGGCGGGCTGTGGACCGACTACAACCAGATGACCTCCATCCCCGGCCTGTTCGTCGGCGGCGAGGCGGGCAACAACTACCACGGCGCCAACCGGCTGGGCGCGAACTCCCTGCTCAGTGCATGCGTCGACGGCTGGTTCACCCTCCCGCTGGCCGTACCCAACTACCTGGCGGATCTCGTCGGCAAGCCCAAGCTAGAACTCGGCGACGATGCCGTCGCGACAACGGTCAACGCGGTCCGGGAGCGCACCCACCGGCTCATGTCCAACGACGGGCACACGCGCCCAGCGACGTTCCACCGTCGGCTGGGCGACATCCTGTACACGCACTGCGGGGTGTCGCGGTCGAAGGCGTCGCTGCAAGAAGGGCTCACGAGGGTGCGTGAGCTGCGCGACGAGTTCTGGGCCGACGTGCGTGTCGCCGGATCGTCGAGCACACTCAACCAGGAGCTCGAGAAGGCCGGGCGCGTGGCCGACTTCCTGGAACTCGCCGAGCTGATGATCCTCGACGCATTGCACCGCACCGAGTCGTGCGGGGCGCACTTCCGCGAGGAATTCGCCACCGACGACGGTGAGGCCAAGCGCGACGACTCCCGCTGGTGCAACGTGTCGGCGTGGGAGACGCGCCCCGACGGCAAGCACGTCTGCCACGACGAGCCGCTCAGCTTCGCATTGGTGCCGCTACAGCAGAGGAACTACAAGTGAGAGTGGAACTGGAAATCTGGCGGCAGGACTCCCCCAAGGCGAAGGGGCGATTCGAGACGCACGTCGTCGAGGATGCGACGCCCGAGATGAGCCTGCTGGAGTTGCTGGACCGCCTGAACGATCAGCTGTTTGACGAGGGGAAGGAGCCCATCCAGTTTGAGTCTGACTGCCGCGAGGGCGTGTGCGGGGCGTGCGGCGTGACCGTGAACGACGTGCCGCACGGGCCCGTGCCAAACACACCGTCGTGCCGCCAGCATCTGCGTGCCTTCGGCGGTATCCGGAAGCTGCGGATTGAGCCGCTGCGGAGCGGCGCGTTCCCCGTCGTGCGGGATTTGGTGGTGGACCGCTCGGCGCTGGATCGGGTAATCCGCGCGGGAGGGAACGTCGACGTCGCAGCCGGCACCGCGCCCGATGCCGACGCCGTGCGGGTTGGGCACGGGGACGCTGAACTGGCGCTTGACTTCGCCGCTTGCATCGGCTGCGGCGCGTGCGTGGCCGCGTGCCCGAACGGGGCGGCGCATCTGTTCGCGGGCGCAAAGCTCGCGCACCTGGCGCTCATCCCGCAGGGCAAGGAGGAACGAGGGCGACGCGCACGCAGCGTCGGCGACGCCGTCGACGCCGAGTTCGGGCCGTGCTCCACCTACGGGGAGTGCGTGAAGGTGTGCCCCGCGGGTATTCCGCTGGAGGCCGTGGCAGCGCTGCACCGCGAGCGCCTGCGCGCCGGGGTGCGCGGCAAGAATGACTGACTCGCGGCGGTTGTCGGGCTGCCGTGCCAGATCGTCGAGCAGGGGCACGCACCGGAAGAAAAACTTCAAAATCCGTACGCAGTCTGACCAAACCCCCCAAAATCGGGCCCTTAGTCCCATCTGCGTACGGATTATGAAGTTCTGTCGACGTCTCACTACCCCCTAGGCTGGTGAGGGAAGTGTCTTTTGAGGAGTGACCATGGAAGTTTCTGCGTATCAGATCGATTCGGCCGAGGGCCGCTTCACCAAGACCACCATCACCCGACGCGAACCCGGGCCAACGGAAGTGTTCTTCGACGTGAAGTTCGCCGGCATCTGCCACTCAGACATCCACACCGGACGCGGCGAGTGGGGCAAGTGCCTGTACCCGCTGGTGCCCGGCCACGAGATCGCCGGCATCGTCACCAAGGTGGGCAGCGACGTGACGAAGTTTAAGGTGGGCGACCGCGTCGGCGTCGGCTGCTTCGTCGACTCCTGCGGCGAGTGCGGCGAGTGCCGCTCCGGCTGGGAGAATTTCTGCCTGCGCGGGGAGACCGTCGGTACGTACAACTCTATTGGTCGCGACGGGTTGCCCACCGCGGGCGGCTACTCGCGCGGCATCACCGTCGAACAAGATTATGTGCTGCGCATTCCCGACGAAATCCCGCTAGAGAAGGCGGCGCCCATCCTGTGTGCTGGCATCACGACGTATTCGCCGCTGAAGCGTTGGGGCGCCGGGCCGGGCAAGAAGGTGGCGGTGATCGGCGTCGGCGGGCTTGGGCACATGGCGGTGCAGATCGCCGCTGCGCTGGGCGCCGAGGTGACCGGCATCGGCCGCACCCTCTCGAAGCGCGACGACGCCATGGAGATGGGCGCGACGGACTACGTCGCATCGTCCGATCCGGAGGCCATGAAGGCGCTCAGGAAGACCTTCGACATCATCATCACGACGGTGTCCGACGGGCTCGACCTCAACCTACTGCTGTCGCTGTTGAAGAACCGCGGCGTGCTCGTCGACGTCGGCATGCCCGAACATCCCGCTGAGCTGCAGGTGAAGCGGCTGATCGGCGGCAACAAGGTGCTGACAGGCTCCAACATCGGCGGCATCCCCGAGACGCAAGAGGTGCTCGACTTCTGCGCCGAGCACAACATCGCCCCGTGGGTTGAGATCATCGGCGGTGAAGACATCGACGACGCCTGGGACAAGGTGGTGGGCTCCCAGGTCCGCTACCGCTACGTCATCGACACCTCCACCTTCGGCGACTGACGCCGGCCGCGCGCCGGTTGCCGGCCGCGAAACTTCAAAATCCGTACGCAGATGAGACTAAGGGCCTGATTTCGGGGGGTTTGGTCAAACTGCGTACGGATTTTGAAGTTCTCCGGCAGGGAGGGCATGCCCCTCCATCCTTGGGTATGCAGCTCCATACCCAAGGATACGGGCATAACCTTGGGTATGGGATTCCTTACGCAAGGTTATTCCACGGAATGCCCGCCGCTCACCGCTGCGCCCCTCAGGGCTCCACCCAAGCGGCCTCACAGAATTTTGTCAGTGCTGTCCGTTACTCTGGCGCCATGGATCACGACTACGTTGCAGCGCTGCGCGAGCGGCATGTCGCATGGCGCATCCTGCGCGCCGGCAACGCGCCCTTGATCCTTTCGTTCCTCGGCGAGTACTTCGTCGACGCCAACCGTGGCGCATCCCCGGCAGCGGAACTCGTCGCCGCTTTGGATGACGTCCTCTATGAGCTACGGCGCACGGGCGCTGACGCCGACGGCAACCCGCGCTACCCGAAGGAACCACGAGACTATCTGGACGACTGGGCAAGCGAGGACGCCGGCTACCTCCGTCGCTTCTATCCGCTCGGCAGCGACGAGCTCCACTACGAGATCACCCCGGCGTTCGAAAAGGCATACTCCTTCCTCGCGTCCCTGCAGGATCAGCAGTTCGTCGGCACCCAATCGCGCCTCCAGACCGTCGTCGATCTGCTGCGCCAAATCGTGCACGGCACCGAAGAACGCCCCGACGAACGTATCCGCGAGCTCACCCGCCGTCGCGATGAGATCGATGCGGAGATCGCCCGCGTGAAGGCTGGTGACATCACAGTCATGGATGCCACCGGCGTGCGTGAGCGATACCAGCAGCTCGCGACGACGTCGCGCGAGCTCCTCGCAGATTTCCGGCAGGTCGACGAGAACTTCCGCGCACTCGACCGCTCCACTCGCGAACGCATTGCGCAGTGGCGGGGGTCGAAGGGTGAACTACTCGACGACCTCACTCGCGGCCGCCACGACATCGACAGCTCCGATCAGGGCCGAAGTTTCAACGCCTTCTACGAGTTCCTCCTCTCCTCACGCCGGCAAGAGGAACTGTCGTCGCTGCTCGAACGCCTGCAAGAGCTCGACGATGTCCCCGCCGATTCGCGAGTGTTCACTGTGCACCACGACTGGGCCGAGGCCGCCGAACGCACCCAGCGCACAGTGCGGCAGATCTCCGAACAGCTGCGCCGTTTCCTCGACGACCGCGTCTGGTTCGAGAATCGTCGCGTACTGGAACTCACCCGCAGCATCCAACAGCTCGCCCTGGAGGTCCGCGACGATCCCCCTCGCCCGGGCATGGATCTCGATGTCCCAGGCCTCGACATCACGTTGCCGTTCGAGCGCCCCCTCTACCATCCACCGGCCGAGGCAGCCGTCGACAGCCGGGTCGTCGTCGGCGACGACCTGCCCGACGACGAGGCGTTGTTCGAGCAGCACTACGTCGACCCCGCAAGGCTCATCACCAATCTGCGCGACGCGCTGCCCAGGGGATCGTCGGCGCTCCTGGAAGAGATTTTGCAGCAAGCCCCCTTGGAGCAGGGGGCTGCGGAACTCGTCGCCTACCTCGCGCTCGACGACGACGCGTTCGAGCTCGAGTTTCGAGACGAGGAAGCCCGCGTCGACTACACCGGCCCCGACGGCCAGGCCCGCACCATCACCATGCCCAGCACGGAAGTGAGGCGCCGATGAGCGAACACGATACGGCCACGGCAATCATCCGCCTCATGCAAGGGGTGGTCTACCGTGAGTCTGACGAGCAGAGTTGGGCCACGCTCAAGGCAGAGCTGGGCGCGATTCGCGACCACTTCGCAACAATCGGCATCGACGTGATCATCGACGACGTCGAGGGCTACGCCTATCTACGCACCCGTGAGGCTTCGGAGGGTGAGGAGCCGCTGCCGCGTCTGGTGCGACGTCGAAGCCTCACCTACAACGTGAGCCTGCTGCTGGTGCTGTTGCGGGGGCGTCTCATGGAGTTCGAAACCACCGGGGACGAGGGCAAACTGGTGCTCACCACGGAACAGATCGTTGAGATGCTGCGGCTATTCCAGCGCGACACGAGCAACGAGGCACGCATCGTCGACCAAGCCGAAACGACCATCAGGAAGGTCGAGGAACTGGGCTTTCTGAAGTTGCTGCGGGGGTCGCGCAACGAGTGGGAAGTGCGTCGAATATTGAAGGCGTACGTCGATGCGCAGACGATGCACGGATTCGAGGCGCAGTTGCGCGAGTACGCCACTGGCAACCGTGCAGAAACCGGTGATGTTCATGACTGACGCGCTGTTCTCTGCACTCGAAGTTCCCGACGCAAATGCTCCTGGCTACCGCCTCCACCACCTGGAGGTGCTCAACTGGGGCACCTTCCACGAGAAGATCTGGCGCTTCGTGCCTGGCTGCGAAACATCGCTGCTCACCGGAGACATCGGCTCGGGCAAGTCGACGATCGTCGACGGCATCACCACGCTGTTCATGCCCGCCCAGAAGATCGCCTACAACAAGGCGGCTGGCGCGGAGGTTCGCGAGCGCACGCTGCGCAGTTACGTCGAAGGTCACTACCGCTCCGAACGCGGCGACGACGCGCACCGCTCCCGCACCCGGGGCTTGCGCGAGGGCCGCTCGTCGTATTCCGTGCTGTTGGCTGTGTTCATCAATTCCGGTTACGACGAACGCGTCACCATTGCGCAGGTGTTCCAGCAGCGCGAGTCGACGGGCCAGCCGTATCGGTTCTTTGTCACCCACAGCGGCGAGCTGTCGATCGCGGAAGACTTCAGCGATTTCGGCTCTGACCTCCGAGACCTCCGCAAACGTCTACGCGGCAAGGGCGTTTCCATCTTCGACGAGTTCCCGAAGTACGGCGCCTCCATGCGTCGGTTGCTGGGGATCCCGTCGGAGCAGGCGATGGAGCTGTTCCATCAGACCGTCTCCATGAAGTCTGTGGGCAATCTCAATGAGTTCGTGCGCGAGCACATGCTCGAGCCCTCGCCTGCCGACGAGCGCGTCCAGGCCATCATCGGGCACTTCGACGACCTCACCCAGGCCTACGACGCCGTCGTGCGCGCCCGAGAACAGCTCGACGCGCTCGAACCGATCGCCCGCTCCGCGAAGAGCTACGACGACACCCTCGCCACCCGCGTCGCGCTGGAGGTCGAGCGTGATTCGGTCGGGCCGTTCATCCTCGAGCTGCGCCTCGGGCTTCTGGCACAGGAGATCACCGACGGCGAGACGCGCGTCGGGCAGCTCGAGCGGCAAGCAGGCGAGCTGGATGCGCGCCTGACAAGCCTCGACGACGAACGCACGGAGCTGATTACCCAGCGCGCTCAAGCCGGCGGCGACCGTCTCGCAGAGCTCGAGCGCCTCGAACGGGAGGCTCGCGTCGAGGCTGACCGTCGCGCTGAGCGGCGCAAGAGCTTCGACGACGCCGTCGCGGCCACCGAGTCCTCGCCCGTCGCAAACGCCGACGACTTCCTCCAGCTCACGGCCGCAGCGGCCGCTCGGGCAGCTGAACTGGATAGCACCAAGCGCGCACTCAGCCACGAGACGGCAGAGAAGATTGCCGACGCGCGCGATGCGGCCAAGCGCGCGGCCACCATCGAGGCCGAGTTGGATAACCTCCGCACCCGGGAAAGCAACCTCCCCGCCGAGCAGGTGCAGTTGCGCGCATGGTTGTGTCAGGAACTGGGGCTGACACCCGCCGACGTACCGTTCGCAGGCGAGCTGATGGACGTCGCTCCCGAGCACACCGAGTGGCGCGGAGCTGCAGAGCGGGTGCTGCGCGGGTTCGCGCTCTCGATGCTCGTACCCGTCAAGCACTACGCAGCGGTATCGCAGTGGGTCAATACGCACAAGCTCGGATTCGTCGACGGAGAGGGGCGTCGCCGGGGTGGCCGGCTCGTCTACGAGAAAGTGACAGACCGCATCGTGCCGCTGCGTGACGAGACGCACGGAACGCTCGCCGAGGTGGTGACGCTGCGCCCAGGCCCATTCGAGGAGTATCTGCGCAACGAGTTGCTGCGCCGCGCCAACCACCACCGTGCCCTCACACTCGACGAGTTCCGTTCCGCGGAGCACCAGCGGGCCGTGACGCGTGAGGGTCAGGTGCGTTCGGGGGCGCGGCATGAGAAGGATGATCGCCACCCGGTCGACGATCCCCGTCGCTTCGTGCTCGGTTGGGTCAACGAGGCCAAGGTCGCCGCGCTCAGCGCCGACCTCGACGCGGCACGGGCGGCCGCCGTCGACGATGATGCCGCCGCCAATGCGCTTCTGGCAAGGCAGGATGCCTTGGAGCAGCAGGCCCGGGCGTGGCGCGTACTCGCCCAGTTCACGCATTGGGAAGAGCTGGACCACGACGAGGCCACGCGCCGAGCCAACCAGTACCGCGAGGATCATCGTCGGCTCCGTGAAAGTTCAGACCAGCTGGCCGAGCTGCAAGCGGCGATTGATCGCATCGAGACGCAACTCAAAGATTCACGCGCGGAGAACCAGCATGTGACCGGCGAGCTTGCGATGGCGAGGGACATCGTCGCCAAGGCTACGGCGCAGCAACGGCAAGATGAGGAGCAGCTCTCCGTCTTCGACGAAGCGCAGCTCGCGGCTGCTCGTGCGGCCTATCCGTCGCTCGAGTCGAGGGTCGGGCAGCGTCGGGCGACATCGTCGGCAGCGTGTGAGGGGCTCGCCGGCAGGCTCGCAAATGAGTTGAACGCCGCGATTCAGGCGCGCTCGAAGGAGCTTAGCGGTCATGCCGCGCAGCTCATCTCTGCGATGCACTCGATGCTCGGCCGGTGGCCCGAATTGCACTCCGACATGGATCCGAGCGTCGAAGCGAGGGGCGACTTCCTTGTGCTGCAACGCAACCTCGCGGAAGATGACTTGCCGCGCTTCGAAGGCGAGTTCAAGGAATTGCTCAACCAGCACACCATTCAGGAGCTCGCTGGCTTCAACAACTGGCTGCAGCGACAGGCCAGCGCGATCACCGATCGAATCGGGAAAATCAACGAGGCGCTCGGTGCCGTGCCCTACGGCGAGGGCACCTATCTGCGGCTCGACAAGGAGCCCACCACGCATCAAGAGGTGGTGCAGTTCCGCGCTGACCTGCGCAATCTCACCGATGACGCGCTCGCGCAGGAAGACGACACCTACTCTGAGCAGCGTTTCCGCGACGTGCGGCGCATCATCGAACGCTTCCGTGGACGTGAGGGGCATGCCGACGCCGACCGCGCGTGGACTCGTCGGGTGACAGACGTGCGCAACTGGTTCGTGTTCTCCGCCTCCGAGCGATACACCGACGATGATCGTGAGCGGGAGCACTATTCGGATTCCGACGGGAAGTCGGGTGGCCAGAAGGAAAAACTCGCGTACACCATTCTGGCGGCGTCGCTGGCGTACCAGTTCGGCCTCGAATGGGGTGCCGACAAGTCGAAGGCGTTCCAGTTCGCCGTCATCGACGAGGCCTTCGGGCGCGGTTCGGATGCGTCGACGAGGTACGCGCTCGAACTGTTCGCCAAGCTGGGGCTGCAGCTGTTGATCGTCACGCCGCTGCAGAAGGTGCACATCATCGAGTCGTACGTGCAGGCCATCGGCTTCGTGGACAACGTCGACGGTGCCAACTCCCGCATCCAGACCCTCACCATCGACGAATACCGCTCCCGCAAGGCCAAACGATGAGCTGGACTGGCGCGGACGTCATCACCGCGCGGGTCCGCCGTCGGTGGAGCTCGGGCGAACTGCTGCGCACATACGCAGCAGGCGAGCCATTCCCGACGATCAGCGTCGCCCTACGCGGGCCGAAGGCCGGGGAGATCGGCGACGACCTTGCCGCGGTCCGCGGGTGGGTGCGGGGCCTCGTCGATTCGTCGGGGGATGGGCGTCGGTACCGACTCGAGTGGGCGTCAATCGGAGGCCGGGCTGTGGGCCGCAACCAGATCCCGGTGCGGGCGCACGTCGAAACATGGGAGCAAGCGTGGGCGTTGCTGGGGGTGCAGCGCGACGTGCGGCGCTTCGACGAACTCCTCGCTCTGGCGGAGGCGGCGCCGGTGCGCGCGTGGATCGCGGCGCGCCCGCAGAGGGCGCTGGAGCTTGCCGACGATGTCCCTCGCTTGATTGCGGCGTGGCGGTGGCTTGATGCTCACCGCGAGTCGGGCCGGTACCTGCGCGAGATCTCTGCGCCGGGGGTGGACACGAAGTTTGTGGAGCGGCATCGCGGGGTGCTCGCTGAGATGCTGGGCGTGCGCGGTGGCGCGGCAGAGTTCCTTGTCGGGTTGGGGTTGGCAGGGACGCCGTCGATGATCAGGCTGCGGCTGAGCCTTCCGCTGCCCGGTATGGGTGCCGTCTCCGAGTTGGGGTTGCGCGTCGACGAGCTCGCGCAGCTCGACCTGCGTGTGAGCACCGTGCTCGTGGTGGAGAACCTCGTCACCTATCTCAGTGTTCCCGTGCCCAGCGGGGGTGCGGTGGTGTGGGGGCAGGGTTTCGACGTGGGGCGGCTCGGTCTGCTCCCGTGGCTGCGTGGGGCTCGCGTCCGGTATTGGGGCGATCTAGACGCCAAGGGGTTCGAGATCCTGAACCAGCTCCGGGCTGCGTGCCCGCAGACGCAATCGGTGCTCATGGACGAGGAGACGCTGCTGGCGCACCGCGACCGCTGGGTGAGCGAGCCGCGCCCACCCAAAGGCGCTGCGCTGACTCACCTTTCGGCCGACGAGCAGCACCTCTATCGGGCTCTCGTCGAGGACCGATTCGGGCAGGGCGTGCGCCTGGAGCAGGAGCGAATCGATTGGGCATGGGCGAGCGAGCGGTTGGCCTCTGGCTGACTGGGCGTCGGGCCTTGCCGCGACCGTCGAGTAACGGGCGAAGCCCGTGTATCGAGACGCATCCCGTGGTTTCGACACGCCCGCTGCCGGGGCGGCTCAACCGCCGAACCTGGCCCGATGGCTGAACCGCGACGAAGTCGCGAGTCGAAACCATCTGCGTCGTATCAGAACTGCAAAACTCGCCAACAGTGGGTCCTCTCTCCGCTCCGCCAAGCGTGAGGTCTGCAGCTGTTGGCGAGTTTTGCAGTTTTGTCGCAGCGTCTCGGGTGCCAAGCTCGATGATTGAGCCGCCACCGCAGGTGGCGTGTCGAAATCAACCACGATGACCTTCAGTGGCAGATTTGCGCCCAAACATGGACCACGATCTGCCACTGAAGCTTGCGTTCGCTCCGCGCGGTCGGGGCTGGTCAACGCACGATCAATCACCCACCTGTGGATAACTCCAGAAACTGCGACGAAGTGACCCCCACATCTGGTTCACTCAAAGCCCTGGAGGAACAATCATGGTCAAACAACGACGTCTTGGCTACGCCATCGCCACCACACTGCTACTCGCAACCGTCACCGCCTGCCAACCCGCACAACCCGGGGCACAAGAACAACCAACACCCGCAGCACCCACATCCATCCGACGCGCCCCCACCGCCAACCCAACCCCATCGCCGACGCCAGCTCCGTCACCTTCCCCAACTGCCCACGAATCCTTCCCACCACCAGAACCCGGGGAAAGTAAAGAAATCCAAGCCATAAGAGAAGGCTGGGAAGAGAACGAAATCCAATGGGACCGCTACGCAAAAGACTCCTCACTCAACGACCTCACCCCACTGGTCCTCACCACCACGGGACAATATTCCATTGACGTCGTTCATGAAATTGGTGAGCTCCGAGACCACGGCCACATCCGAGTGGGCGACGTGATCACTCGAACGATAGATATCGAAAAGCCCCAACGGAACGCTGACGGAGTCAATGTCTCCACCATCACAATTTGTAAAGATTTCACTCATCAGAACATCGTCGAGGAGAAAACAGGAAAACCTGCCAAGGCCGGGAAAGGTGGCGAGTGGACGCCGAACATCGAGTTCTCCATCATCATGGAGCAACAACCCAACGGCAGGTGGGCCGTCGCCGACTACCAAGGAAGGCCCAAACAATGCTGAAGCGCATCATCACTGTACTAATTGCAGTAGCCACAGCGCTTGCATTCCGTCCGCACTTCCCCAACCGTTGAGCGACCGTGCCCCAAGACCGTCGAGTAGGGACGAAGTCCCGAATCGAGACGCACCAATCACCAACCTGTGGATAACTACAGGAACCACTCCAAAGTGACCCCCGCATCTGGTTCACTCAAAGCCCTGGAGGAACAATCATGGTCAAACAACGACGTCTTGGCTACGCCATCGCCACCACACTGCTACTCGCAACCCTCACGGCCTGCCAACCAGCGCAACCCGAAGCGCAAGAACAACCCACGCCCGCAGCACCCACATCCATCCGACGCGCCCCCACCCCCAGCCCAACCCCATCACCGATACCAACTCCATCCCCCACAGCCCACGAATCCTTCCCGCCACCGGAGCCGGGTGAGCCCGCCGAGATCACCGCAGTACGTAAAGGCTGGGAGGAACACGAAACACAATGGGACCGCTACGCAAAAGACTCCTCACTGACAGACCTCACCCCACTGGTCCTCACCACTACCGGGCAACGTGAACTCGACGCCGTAGACGCACTCGGAGACTGGCGGGACGCAGGACGGGTTCGTGTCGGAAATGTCAGTTTCCGCAACGTCCTCATCACGACACCTCAACGCAACTCCGACGGGGTAAATGTCGCCACGCTCACTGCTTGCAAGGACTTCACTCATCAAAAAGACATTGTTGAGAAGACGGGAACAACCGCCGATCCCGGACAAGGACACCAGTGGGAACCCACCGTAGAAGTGTCAATCATCATGCAGCAGCATCTCGACGGACGATGGGTCGTAGCCGATGCGCAAGGAAAGCCGAAACAATGCTGAAACACCTCGTCACAGCCTTAGGTGTAACGCTGCTCACCTACATAGCGATCCCTGCCTATGCCACCGTCGGCTGCACTGATGGCGGGGACTGCTCCATCGAGGAAAGCCGCGGTTACCAACCGGCCACGAGTCCTCGACCGTCGAGTAAGGACGAAGTCCCGAATCGAGACGTACCAACCACGCACCTGTGGATAACTCCAGAAACTGCGACGAAGTGACCCCTACGTCTGGTTCACTCAAAACCCTGGAGGAACAATCATGGTCAAACAACGACGTCTTGGCTACGCCATCGCCACCACACTGCTGCTTGCGGCGGTCACCGCTTGCCAACCCGAGCAACCCGGGGCACAAGAACAACCCACACCCGCAGCACCCACATCCATCCGACGCGTCCCCACTAGCAGCCCAACACCATCACCGACACCGTCGCCTTCCCCCACTGCCCACGAATCCTTCCCACCACCAGAACCAGGTGAGAGCGAAGAAATCCAAGCTGTGCGCAAAGGGTGGGAAGAGCATGAGGCGCAGCTAGATCGCTACATGAAGGATTCTTCGCTCAACGACCTCACAGCACTCGTGTTCACCACGACCGGCCAACGTTCGATCGATGTCGTGGAATTCCTGGAAGACTGGCGCAAGAAAGGCCAAATCCGGGTCGGGGATGCCATCTTCCGATCAGTTTCCATCACCCCGCCTCAACGCAATGACGCGGGCGTGAACGTCAGCACACTCACAGTGTGCAAAGACTTCACCAACCAGCAAGTCATCATCGAGCAAACAGGCAAACCCGCCAAAGTCGATAAAGGCCAAGAGTGGACACCTACCGTCGAAATTTCGATCATCATGCAACAGGAACCCAGCGGTCAGTGGGTCGTCGCCGACACGCAAGGGGGTCCCAAGGAATGCTGAAACACCTCGTCACAGCCTTAGGTGTAGCGCTGCTCACCTACATGACGATCCCCGCCTATGCCATCGTCGACTGCACTGATGGCGGAAAATGCACTATCGAGGAAAGCGGTGGCCACCAGGTCCCCGGTGACCCAAATAAAACAGACGACAAACCCGCTCCCGGCAAGAAACCTGGCAAACCACGCCAATGCCACATCGGCAACCAACCCATCCCCTGCACCAACACCTTCGGAACCTGGATCAGCACCCGCCAAATGTGGTGCAAACCCAAACAACCCCAACCCCCAAATACCGACCCCATCTGGAAGAACAACACCGAAGGCAAAATCTACCTCTGCACCCGCCCCGAACACACCAACATCGCCGACCCCGCCATGCAAACCACCACATGGCTCCCCAACACCAACCCCACACCACCACCAAACCCCGAACAACTCGCCTGGAAAGCACTCGCCACCATCCACCTCCAACCCATCACCCCAGGCACCACCCCCACCACCCTCGAACAAAACCCCAACGCCCTCGGCGCCGTCGGCATGCCCCTATGGCTCTGGCCACGAAACCCCACCCCCAACCAACTAGGCCCCACCACCGCATCCGCCACCGAACAAGGCCACACCGTCACCATCACCGCCAAAGCCCAATCCATCACCTGGAACCTCGGCAACAACACCCCACCCATCACCTGCACCACCTGGAAACAACCCCACAAAAACACACACCCCAACACCCCCGTCACCTGCGGCGCACAAACCGGCTACCACCAGCAAGGCACCTACACCATCACCGCCACCACCAACTGGACCATCCACTGGCAAGGCATCGGCCAACAAGGAACCCTCCACCACACCACAACCACCCAACAAACCCTCAAAATCGGCGAACTCCAAGTACTCAACACCAACCCCAGGAACCCGTGATGAGAAGACGTGATGAGCGAGGAGCCATCGCGGTGTGGGCGTCGGTGGCATTCTTCGCATTCATGATTGCGATCGGCATTGGCGTCGATTTCTCCGGACACGCCCGCGCGGAACAAGAGCTGCGCACCGTCGCACGTGAGGCAGCTCGCACAGGGGCGCAGGAGGCGAGCGTCGTCATCGACGATGCACAACTCGATCCCACCCGCGCTGCCGCAGCTGCCAAACGCTACGTCCATGCAGCTGGCTACAAGGGCACGGCAACCGTGACAGGCGGCAGGACCGTCGAGGTGCGACTACGCGACACCTACTCCTGCAAGTTCTTGTCCATCATCGGCATTCACACTCTGCCGACGAAGGGGGCAGGGCAGGCAATCATGCAGCCGGCCTACGAAGGACGACCCGGGTAGCCGCGAAAAACCTTCATAATCCGTACGCAGATCGACCAAGCATGCCGAAATCGGGGGGTTAGCTCAATCTGCGTACGGATTTTGAAGTTTCAGTGCCGCTCACTGCCCACTCGCGCCCACACACGAGCGCTAAAGCTCAACCGTTCGTAAGGAACGCGACCGTCGGGAGATCCGCAGGCGCCCAGTCAAGCTGGGCGAGGTCCTCCGTCGCCACCCATCGCGCCTCGCTGTGCTCGATGAGCTGGGGTTCGCCGTCGACGATGGTGCACCGGTATGTCGACAGTGCGACGAGGCCGTAGCTGTAGGCGTGTTCGGTGTCGACGAGGTGCTCGCCCACGTCGACCGTGCAGCCGAGCTCCTCCTGGATCTCCCGAATAAGCGCTTGGCTAGGGGTTTCTCCTGGTTCGAGCTTGCCTCCCGGGAACTCCCAGAGCCCGTCGAGGGCACGTCCGGGCCCGCGGCGGGCAGCGAACACCAGCCCGTCGCGCATGATGACGGCTCCGACCACCTCGATGCGTTTCACGTCGACAACGTAACAGCATCCACGATCACCGCACTGCACAGTATCCTTTCCGTGAAACTAAGGCAGGTGATGATGGCTCGACGTTGGCTGGTGCTCGGGGCTGGCCTATTGGCCTACATCGTCGCGATGCTGCACCGCTCTTCATTAGGCGTGGCCGGTCTCGAGGCTGCCGACCATTTCGGGGCCACGCCGTCGGTGGTCTCGACGTTCGTCGTGATGCAGGTGGCTGTCTACGCGCTGGCGCAGATCCCCGTCGGCACGTTGCTCGACCGCTTCGGTCCGCGCCTCATGATGACGACGGGCTCCGCGGTGATGGCTTGCGGACAGCTGCTCCTTGCGACGGTCGACGTGCTGGCTTGGGCTTACGTCGCGCGGTTTCTCGTCGGGCTCGGGGACGCATGTATCTATGTGTCGCTGTTGGCGCTGATTCCCCGGTGGTTCCCGCCGACGATGGTGCCACTGCTCGCCCAGCTTGCCGGGATGACGTCGGTGTTTGGCCAGCTCGCGGCCGTCTACGGACTCCTGCCGCTCATTCAGCATCAAGGTTGGCGCTTCGGACTTCTGGTGGCCGCGGGCCTCGGGTCTGCGATGTCTGCGACGGTGTTCGCGCTCGTCCGCAATGCCCCAGGCCACCAGCAACCCGTCACACCACCACGATTGCGCGACGTCAACCGTAACCTCGCGGAGACGATCCGCCACCCAGGGACGCAGCTGGGGTTCTTCGTCCATTTGACGGCTGGGTTCTCTATGAACGCGTTCGTGCTGATGTGGGGGCTGCCGTACCTGCAACAGGCTCAGGGGTTGAGTCAGGCGATGGCGTCGCTGATGTTCACGATCATTACGGTGTCAGGCATCTTCATTGGCCCGCTGATCGGCGTGCTCACTGCTCGGCATCCGCTGCGACGGTCGAACCTCGCGCTCACCATTATCTGGGCGTCATTATTCTGCTGGCTAGCAGTTCTGCTCTGGCCGGGTCAGGCGCCGCTGTGGCTGATCGTGCTGCTGGTGCTGTCGCTGGCCGCCGGCGGGCCGGGCACCGCCGTCGGGTTCGACTACCCGCGCACGCTGCTACCCCTGGCGCGTATCGGGGTGGCTAGTGGCGTCGTCATCATGGGCGGTTTTCTGGGCGCGACGCTCACGATTCTGCTCATCGGTTGGGTACTCGACACCATCTCCGGCGGCGCCAGCTCCTACACCTTCGAGCAGTGGCAGCAGGCCATGTGGGTGCAGATTCCGATGTTCGCCTTCGGGCTGCTCGGCATCTACATCACCCGCACGCGCCTCCGTCGCCAAATGCGGGCCCAAGGCGTGACCGTGCCCACGTGGCGGGAGGCGATCGGCCGGCAGTGGCGCAACCGGCGGCAGCGCCGTCGGTGATAACGCGCCAGATCTCGTACCGGCGGCCGGGACAGGCTGACCTCCAGGCACCACGTCGCTAGACTGACCGCGTGCTGACGATGCAAGATGCCCTCCGCAAGCTTTCGGACTACTGGACTTCCAAGGGATGCCTCACGTGGCAGCCCTTCAACACGGAGGTCGGTGCCGGCACCATGAACCAGGCGACGGTGCTGCGCGTGCTCGGCCCTGAGCCGTGGGACGTGGCGTACGTCGAGCCTTCGGTGCGCCCCGACGACTCCCGCTACGGCGAGAACCCGAACCGGCTCCAGACGCACACGCAGTTCCAGGTGATCCTGAAGCCCGAGCCGGGCAACCCGCAGGAACTGTATCTCGGCTCGCTCGAGGCGCTCGGCATCGACCTCGACGCCCACGACGTGCGCTTCGTCGAAGACAACTGGCAGCAGCCGGCCATCGGCGCGTGGGGGCTGGGCTGGGAGGTCTGGCTCGACGGCATGGAGATCACGCAGTTCACCTACTTCCAGCAGGTGGGCGGGCAGAACCTCGACCCGATCCCCGTCGAACTCACCTACGGCATCGAGCGCATTTTGATGGCCCTACAAGGCAAAACGCACTTCAAGGACATCGTCTACGCCGTCGCAGCCGACGGTCGTGAGGTTACCTACGGCGAGGCGTACGGCCAGCAAGAGTACGAGATGAGCCGGTACTATCTCGACGACGCCAACGTCGACGCGAACCGCTCGCTGTACGAGGCGTACGTCTCGGAGGCGACGCGCATGGTCGAGGCTCGCCTCCCCGTGCCGGCGCACATCTACATTCTGAAATCGTCGCACGCGTTCAACGTGCTCGACGCTCGCGGCGCCATCTCCACGACGGAGCGTGCCAAGGCGTTCGCGACGATGCGCCGCCTCATGCGCGACACCGCCGCGCTCTGGGTCGAGCGGCGCGAGGAGCTCGGCTTCCCACTGCTACGCGAGGCGCAGCCCGTCGAGGCTCAGCCCGTTGTCGAGGGCGATCTGCCGACGTCCGCGCAGACCCTTGCCGTGGAGATCGGCGTCGAAGAGCTGCCCCCGCATGTGGTGGCGCCCACCGTCGATTTCGTGCGCTCGCAGCTCACCGAGAAGCTGGCGGGCACGCGCTTGGAGCACGGCGAGGTACGGGTTGAGGGCACGCCGCGACGCATCGTCGCCACCGTGGCCGACGTCGCCCCCGCCGAGCCGGACGCGAAGCAGCTGCGCAAGGGCCCGAAGTGGGCGGCGGCGTTCGACGGCGACGGCAACCCGACGAAGGCGCTGCAGGGCTTCGCTCGCGGGCAAGGTGTGGACGTCGATGCCGTAGTCAAGGCTGAGATCGGCGGGAACGAGCACGCTGCCGTCGAGGTCGAGGTGACCGGGCGCGACGTGCGCACCGTCGTGGCTGAGATCGTCGCCGATATTGTCTCAGGGTTGCGCGCCGAGAAGAACATGCGCTGGTGCGACGAGAAGCTGTCATTCTCGCGCGCTATCCGCTGGCTGGTGGCGCTGTGGGGCACCGCGGTGGTGCCGGTGGAGGTCTCGGGCGTGCGCGCAGGCCGCACCACCTACCTGCAGCGGGTGACGGCGAGCACCGCTGAGTCCAGCACGCGCGCCGACGGGGTCCCCGTCGGGTTCCGCGACGTCGCCTCCGCTGACGAGCTCATCCCCACCCTCGCTGCGGGCAAGGTGTTGCTCGCGCCGGATGAGCGCCGGGCGAGTGTCGTCGAGCAGGCTGAGCGGCTGGCGACGTCGGTGGGCGGCGTCATCGACTTCGACGCGAACGCCGCGCTGGTGGATGAGATCACCAACCTCGTGGAGGAGCCCGTCGGCATTCTCGGCACCTTCGACGAGCGGTATCTGGAGTTGCCAGAGCGCATTTTGACCTCCGTCATGGCGAAGCACCAGCGCTACCTGCCGGTGCGCGATGCCGACGGCAAACTCATGGCCTACTTCGTCACGATGGCCAACGGCACCTGCGACGAGCAGCTCGTCGCGGCCGGCAATGAGTCGGTGCTGCGCGCCCGCTACGAGGACGCGCTGTTCTTCTGGAACCAAGACCTGGCCGAGGAGCGCGTCGACGCCTTCGTGCCCGGTCTCGACAAGCTCACCTTCGAGGATCGACTCGGCTCGGTGGGCCAACGCGCGCGTCGCATCGCCGACGTCGCAGGGGGGCTGGCGGACATCGTCGGGCTGGAAGATCGAGCGACGCTGCAGCGCGCCGGCGAGCTCGCAAAGTTCGACCTGGCTACCAATCTTGTTGTGGAGATGAGCTCCCTGGCGGGCTTCGTCGCGCGCGAATATGCGGTGCGCAAGGGCGAGACGCAGGCCGTCGCCGATGCCCTGTACGAGATGGAGCAGCCGCACACGTCCGCCGACGATGTGCCCTCGACGGTGCCCGGCGCGCTGCTGGCGTTGGGCGACCGCCTCGACCTCCTGGCCGCCATGTTCGCGCTCGGCGTGAAACCGACTGGTTCGTCAGACCCGTTCGGGCTGCGACGCGCCGCGCTCGGCGTCGTGCGGGTCCTGCGTGAGGTGCCCGGCGTCGAAGCAATAACGATCCGACAAGGCCTCGAGGCGGCCGTCGCGCGCATCGCCGAGCAGGGCGTTGACGTGGTCGACGGCGCAGTCGATGCCGCGGAGGAGTTCACCGTTGGACGCTTCGCGCAGCTGCTGCGCGACGAGGGCCACTCGGCTGAGATCGTCGCCGCGGTGCTGCCTGCGGCGAATGCCCCTGGCCGCGCCGCGCGTCTGCTGCGCGAGATCGTTGATGCCGGCGACTCGGTGAAACCCCTTGTCGCGGCGCTCGTGCGCATTCAGCGGATCCTCCCCGACGACGCACCCGCCAGCTACGACGCGGCCCTGCTCACCGAGCCAGCCGAGGTGGCGCTGCGCGAACAGCTCGAGGCACTGCCCGACGGACTCCCCGACGTGCCGCTGGCGGAACTCGTGCAGTGCACGGCACCGCTCGTCGACGCCGCGCAGCGGTTCTTCGATGACATCCTCGTGAACGCCGACGACGACGCCGTCCGCGCGTCGCGCCAGGGGCTGCTCGCCAGCGTGCTGGCAGTGGCACCGTCGGATATCGACTGGAAAGCCCTCGACGTCGCGCTGGGCTGATGAAGCGTGTGTGGGGGGCAACTGTCGTTCCTGGCCCCATATCTATGTGGGGGCACCGACCTTCGTGTCATGCAGACTTCGACGCACCCACGGAAATGATGGTCGCCGCCTCCAACGACCCTGAGTTTCGCCCTGTCCGTACCTGCCGAGATCATGACCCCAAAATTTGAAGATTCCTTTGAGCCACGCATTGAAATGGGTTGGAACAGTGCTCGCAGATGCCACGCCGGCCAATGTGTTGTAAGCGAGACGGGCAGCCATTGAGCACTCACGTGAAACGAGGAAACAGCGCGGAGTCCAGATCGGACTGTAGTACCTGGATCGCTCTCCCTGGGAAGGCCTTAGACGAGCTCCACAACGAAAAAGGGTAGCCATGAGCACAAGCAACCATGAGCACAGGTATCTGATCCTATGCGAATACGAGTATGAGACAGCCCTCGAGCTCTGGCTGGACAAGGGCTTGTAGAGGCGCTGGCATTGTTGGCTTGCCGCCGATGCCGGCTGAAGCTTGACAGGACGAGACCTAAGTCAGTGCAAAGATTCCGCACATGCATTCGAGAGTATGTCCGAGCCTGCCTCAGCGCCAACCCGGGCACGAATGGATTGACTGCCCGACCTATGCGGGCAGCACGGCCAGGAGGCTCGGAAGGTACAGCGAAATGGCCCAATCCGAGCCACTCGCCTCTTCGCTGACGTCGTGTGACACGCTCCGTTCTATGCACTCCCCGCCCACCATTTGGTGCCCTCTGCGCTATTCTCAGATGAGGTAACGTTCCTACAAGGAGGACAAGGTTGTTCGCAGCATATCTCCCCGGCGGAAGCCGAGTTGAGCTCAAGGAAGTTCCAGACCCCACCCCCGGCCCAGGTCAGGTTCGCATCGCCATGCGCGCTTCGACCATTTGCGGTAGCGACCTCAGGGCGATCTACCGAGAGCATCTCGGCGAAGGACCAGAGGCATACCAAGGCGTCATCAGCGGCCACGAGCCATCGGGCCGTGTCGAGTCCGTCGGCGAAGGCGTCGACCGGATCAAGCCGGGCGACCGTGTGGTGGTCTATCACATCAGCGGCTGCGGCCAATGCGCCGAATGCCGCAAGGGCTACCAGATCTCGTGTCTCTCCCCAAAGCGCGCAGCATACGGCTGGCAGCGTGACGGTGGCCACTCCGACTATCTCATCGCCGACGAAGCCGACTGCCTCACCCTACCCGATAGCCTGACGTTCGTCGACGGTGCCTGCATCGCCTGCGGCTTCGGGACTGCTTATGAGGCACTCCGTCGCATCGACATCAGCGGCCGCGACTATGTGCTGATCACTGGTCTCGGCCCGGTCGGTCTGGCTGCAGGGCTCTTGGCCAAGAGGCTCGGCGCCGCGCGGATTGTCGGTGTTGACCTCAACCCGGACCGTCGCGAACTCGCCGAACAGCTCGGTGCGGTCGACTTTGCCATCGAGGCGGGATCACCCCGACTGGCCGAGTTGCTGCCCGATGGTGCCGACGCCGGCATCGACTGCTCGGGGAGCAGCGCCGGGCAGGTTGCGACGATCCATGCCACCAGGGCGTGGGGCCGCGTCGCACTCGTCGGCGAGGGCAGCATCATAAACGACCTCGATGTGAGCCACGCGTTGATCCACAAGCAGCTCACTGTCTATGGCTCGTGGGTGACGTCCACCGGCCACATGATGGAGCTCCTGCAGCTGTTGGACCGCTGGGGGCTGCATCCCGAGCGAGTCGTCACGGAGCGATTCCTGATCACGGAAGCGGCCAAGGCCTACGCGACAGCAGATGCTGCCCAGGCAGGCAAGGTGGCCATTGTTTGGGAGGACTGAGCCAGACGGTATAAAGACGCTGTGAGGGGGAGGCTGATCGTCCTCCTCCTCACTTTTCGCCACCACCGTGAGTCAACGCTCACGGAGCATTCTCAACAGATTCTCGGTCGACGTCACCGCCATCCGCTCCACGGCCTCACCCGTGAAGGCACCCAAATGCGGCGTCAACACGAAGTTCGGCAACTGCAGCAGCGGGTGATCCGCCGATGGCGGTTCCTGCGAGAAGACGTCCTGACCGGCAAACCCGAGTGCGCCTTCCCGAAGCGCGCAGTGCAGCGCGTCCTCGTCCACAAGCTCGCCACGCGCCGTATTGATGAGTATCGCAGTGGGCTTCATCGTCGCTAAGCGTTCGGCATTGACGAGGTGTCGCGTCTCGTCGGTCACCGGCAGGTGCAGGCTCACGACGTCGGACTCCGAAAATAGCGCGTCGAGGTCTTCCGTACAAGTGGCACCGATGGCACGGATCGATGCGTCGTCGGGCAAGAACGGATCATAGACTTGCACGTCCATCGCGAGCCCAACACACCGCTCAGCCACCGCTCGGCCAATCTGTCCACCGCCAACAATCCCGACCCGTTTCCCGGTCAGCTCGGCACCCATCGTGCGTCCCCACCCGCCGTTCCGCACGACACGGATATGCTCGGACATACGTCGCGCACCCTCGAACATGAGTCCTACTGCCAATTCAGCCACGGAGATGCTGTTCGTGCCACGGGCATTGTCGACGGCGATTCCCTTGGCCTTGCATGCGGGAAGATCGATGTTATCCATCCCCACGCCGTACTTGGACACGGCGCGAAGGTCCGCACAGGCGTCGACAACAGCCTGACTGATGGGATCTACTCCGACGATGATCCCGACAACCCCATTGCTTGCCCGCTCGATGAGCTCCTCTGCGCTCAGGGTGTGGCCGGTCTCATTGAATTCAATGTCATATCCCGCGTCTTCGAGCATCTGAACTGGCACGGCCTTGTACTTTGTGAATGACTTGGGCGTGATGAGAATTCTTTGGTTCATTGGCGTTCCTTGTCCTGAAAGAGGGGCTACTTGACAGCACCACGTGCTCCCGTGGCGGGCGAATATGCGGGGTCGGGGTTAATCAGATCAGCGCTCGGCATCGCCTAAATCGACGTAGACCTTCATGAGGCTGTTCCGCTCGGTATCTGCGATGCGGTAGGCATCGGGATACTGCTCGAACGGCACTACCCGCGACACCAGGACCTTGAGGTTGACCTTTCCCTCAGCCACCAGCTTCGATGCGGCAACGAAATCTTGGTCCTGATACATGGCGCTGCCGAAGATCGTCAGTTCGTGGTCTTGGACAAAGCCCATGTTCATGGGCACCAGTTCTCCCACGACTCCGACAACGACGACCGTGCCGCCCTTGCGCACCAGATCGAGAGTTCCTGCGACGGTGGGCATGGCTCCCACACATTCGAACACGATGTCTGCGAGTACTCCGCCAAAGGCGTCACGCACCTGATCCGGGGTGGCTGGCGCCGAACCATCACCAACGAGAGCGATGTCGCATTCCGCCGCCTTATCACGACGATAGGGGCTCAGCTCGCTAAGAATGACTTTGCTCGCGCCCATAGCTCGGGCGACCTGGGCTGTGAGATTGCCCACAGGTCCGCCACCGATCACCAACACTGCCTTGCCTTCCACCGTCAGGACACGGTCAACGGCATGCACGGCGACTGCGAGCGGCTCCAGTGCTGCTGCCTCGAATCTGTCGGTGCCTTCGGGCACGACAGTGACTCGTTGGGCGGGGAGCACGTAGAAATCGCTGCCGAGACCAACGGTCTGGAAACCCATCACCTTAAGCTCATCACAGATGTGATAGAGCCCTGCCACGCACTGCTCACACGTGCCGCACGCAACCTGGGGCTGGACGACCACACGGTCGCCCACCTTGGGCCCGCGCACGTCGGGGGCCACCTCGACGATGTCGCCGCAGACCTCGTGGCCTTGAACCACGGGGTAGCCCGTGTACGGGTGGGTGCCGTGGAAGACGTGGATGTCCGAGCCGCAGATGCCCAGGGCACGAATGCGGAGCTTGACCTCTCCGGGGCCCACGGATGGGATCTCCGCCTCGCGGAATTCAACCTTGCCCGGCTCGGGCATGATCATCTGACGCATGGTCATGTGCTGAGTCCTTTCAGTGCTCGAACTTGAAAATGATCTTCTTCTGGGTGCCTCCGGTCAGGTACTGCTGCTGGAGGTAGGTGGGGGCGTCGGCGATCGGCACCACCGCAGAAACGAAGTCCTCGAGCTGCAGGCGCCCCTCGCGGATCCACTGGATGACCTGTTCGTGGCAGGCACCTTCTTCGTCCTTGCGGGGCATCTGCTGGAACTTGAGGGTCCAGTTGTAGGGGGCGGCACTCCAGTCGAGCTGCATGGCGTTGCTCTTGGGCACCCCGTAGGCGAAGACGACACCGCGGTCACGGATCAGGCCGAGGGCCTCGTTGATGATCTCCGGCTTGCCCACGGCGTCGACCACACCACCCAGCCCATCGGGAGTAGCAGTACGGATGGCCTCCGCGAGATCCTCGACGGACGTGTCGATGCAGCGATCGGCACCGAAGCTGCTCATCAGCTCCGCCTTGGCTTGGCTCCGCACGACGACGGTGACGTCCTCGGCACCCAACAGCTTCAGCAACTTGGTGAAGGTCATGGCGACCGGCCCCGAGCCGTACACACACAGCGGTGCGTCGAGTGGCAGGCCACTGACCTGGATGCTGCTCAGCACCTCACGGAGGGTGACCATCACCGGAGCGAGCACCGGGTCGATGTCCGCGGGCACGATGGACTGCGCCGGCGCCACCTCGGCAGCGCCCGGCACGGCAGCGTCGTCGACGAGCCCGTACTCACTGAAGGCGCCCCACGCTGACCCGAGTACTTGGTCGTTGGCCACCGGCTCGCCAACGACGGGCAGCATGACGACGTCGCCCACCTGGTAGGACACCACTTGATCGCCGACCTCGACGACGCGGCCGACGGACTCATGTCCGATCACCAACGGATACTGGTCGGGGTCAACGCCCTTGAAGCACTGGTGGACCAACGTGTTGTCCGTGCCGCAGACACCACCGCTGATGATCTGCACGAGTGCCTGCCAAGGCTGCGGCTTGGGCACGTCGACATCCCAGAGTTCGAGAGTGCCGTCGGGTTGGACGACGAGTGACTGCATGGTGCGACTCATTGCTGCTCCTGTTGGATGTGGGCGGTCTAGACGGTTCGTTCTTGCTTGCTGGTCATGACCTGGAGAAGCACGGCGGCGATGATGATGACGCCCTTGATGATGTCCTGAGGGTACGAGGGCACCGCCATGAGGTTCATGATGTTGCCGATGAGGCCGAGGATGAGCGCGCCGGCGACGGTGTTCATGACGAAGCCACGACCACCGGCAAGGCTCGCTCCACCGATGACGACGGCGGCGATGGCGTCGAGCTCCTGTCCGAGACCCACCGTCGCGCTACCCGTCGACGACCGGGCTGCGACGTAGACGCCGGCCATGGCCGCGAGCACACCGGAGAGGGCGTACGTCGACAAGACGTAGCGCTTCGTGGGCACGCCAGCGAGCTGGAGAGCGGTCTCGTTGCTGCCGATGGCGATGACCTTGCGGCCATAGCCGGTGAAGCGATGGACGATCATGAGCAGGACGATCACGATGAGGGTGATCCAGATGATCGGGTAGAAGAGGTGTGCCGAGACGAGCTCGCTCAGGGTCCCGGACGTCACCTTGATCGGCCGGCCGTTGGTGATGACGAAGGCCACGCCTCTCGCGATGGTCATGGTCGCCAACGTCGCGACGAAGCCTTGGATCCCGAAATAGGCCACGAACACACCGGACATGACGCCGAAAGCCAGACCGATGAAGAGCGTCACGAGGATGGACACCGAATAGTGCATCCCGAACTCCATGATCATGGTGGCGGACACCGTCGCACCGACCGCCATCACGGACCCGACCGAGAGGTCGATGCCGCCAGTGAGGATGACGAACAGCAGACCGAGGGCCACCATGATGGGGCCTGCCTGCTGCAACAGGATGTTGCGGAAGTTCATCGCGGTCAGGAAGTTGTCCGAAAGGAATGCGCTCACGATCACCAAAATCAGGAGGATGATGAACGTGTTGTTGCGAATCAACGCGCCCTTCCAGTTGAAGGACCGTGCTGCAGACTCTGTAGCCATGTGGATCACACACCCATAGAAAGCTTGATGAGGTTGTCTTCGGTGAGGTCTTCCTTCGCGACTTCACCGGCGATCGCGCCATCCCGCATGACGATCGTCCGATCGCAGATGCCGATGATCTCGATCATTTCCGACGAGATCACGATGACCCCGACGCCCGCCTCCGCCAGCTGGTTGATGAGGCGATAGATCTCCACCTTTGCCCCGACGTCAACGCCGCGGGTGGGCTCGTCGAGGATGATGAGCTCGGTGTCGACAGCGAGCCACTTGGCGAGGGAGACCTTCTGCTGGTTGCCACCGCTGAGGCTGTTGACCGGGTCGTCGACCTTGCCGTACTTGGTGGTCAGGCTGTCGAGCAGTTCGGTGACGAACGCCCGCTCCTTCTTGGCATTGATGAACCCATCGCCCACCTGCGACACCAGCGTCGAGTTGATACGGATGGGTTCGGGCAGCACCAGCCCTTGGGACTTCCGATCCTCCGGCAAGAGGCCGATGCCCATTCGGATGGCTGCGCGGGGGTTCTTGGGCGCGATTTCCTTGCCCTTCCAGATCACGGTGCCGCCGGTACGCCTATCCGCGCCGAACAGGGCGCGCATCGTCTCCGTGCGGCCGGAACCGACGAGGCCGCTGAAGCCGACGACTTCCCCGCGTCGCACGTTGAAGCTTACGTCGTGGATGCGATCACCAGCGCACAGACCTTCAACCTTGAGCAGTTCATCGCCGATCTCCGCATGCCGTTCGGGGAACATCTGCATGATGTCGCGCCCAACCATCAGTTTCACGAGTTGGGCTTGCGTGATGTCGTCGACGTTGACGGTGTCGACGTAGGCACCGTCCTTGAGGACGGTGATGCGGTCCGCGATCGCGAACAGCTCCTCGAGACGGTGCGAGATGTAGAGGATGGTGACGCCCTCGTCGCGCAGCTTCCTGATGAGTTCGAGGAGCACCTGGGTCTCGTTGTGCGTCAGCACGGCCGTGGGCTCGTCGAAGACGATGATCTTGGAGTTGCGGGCGATGGACTTGGAGATCTCGACGATCTGCTGGTAGCCGACGCTGAGATCACGGACGGTGGTGGTGGGGCGGATCTGCCCGAAACCGAGCCGCTCGAGCTGCTCGGCTGCCTGACGGTTGAGTTCCCGCCAGTTGATGAAGATGCTCTTCTTCGAGCCCAGCGTGTCGATGAAGATGTTCTCGGCGACGGTGAGATCTGGAGCGAGCATGAACTCCTGGTAGATCACGGAGACGCCACGATCGAGGATATCGCGAGGCGAGCTGGGCTCGACCTGCTCACCGTCGATGGTGATCGTTCCCGAATCCTTCATGTAAGCGCCCGCGAGGATCTTCATGAGCGTGGACTTGCCAGCGCCGTTCTCGCCGATGAGTGCGTGGACCTCGCCGCGACGCACGTCGAGTGACACGTCCTTGAGCGCATGCACACCGCCAAATCGCTTGGAGATGTTGCGCATCTGGATGATCGAGTCCTCGGTCACGTTGACCTCACTTCACTTCGTGGTTGCTCTGGGGGGAATGTGGGGTGGGCCCGTCACTCAGTGGCGGGCCCACCCGCGCGGTCAGAAGCCGAACTCGTAGTACTTGTCGACGTTGTCCTTCACGACGGCAACGGGCTCGGTCAGCGTGATCCGGTCGTAGCTCTCCGGGTCCTTGCCATCGACCAGGATCTCCTTGGCGATCTCGACGCCCTTCTCAGCGACGAGCGACGGGCTGTTCAGGCCGGTGCCGAAGTACTTGTCCTCCTTGATGAGGTCCATGGCACGGTGGGCACCATCGGCAGCGGCGACGAGTTCGACCTTGTCGAGACCGGAGTTCGCAAGCGCAGTCATGGCGCCGAACAGCATCTGATCGTTCTCACCGAGCACGGCGGTCAAATCGGGGTTCGCGGTGATGAGGTCCTCGGCAGCGGCCAGGCCGTCGGCCTCGGTCCACGAGCCCCAGCCCTGACCGACGACGCTGAACTTCGCGTCGGCGTTGGAGGCCTTGCCCTTCGAGGTGAGCTCCTGCTCGAACTCCTCAGCCTTCTTCCAGGCCTCCTCGGCGCTCAGGCCGGTCTTGCCCTCGATGATGCCGGCGAAGAGGCCGGTACGACGCTCGAGGCCAGCGACGTTGCCCTGCATGCCGCTGAGGATCACGGACTTGATCTGCTTGTCACCGACGTGCTTCGCGTAGGCGAGCCCGACGAGACGGCCGTTCCCCTTGTTGTCGGAGTACACGGTGGTGATGTCCTGAGCTTCCTCGCCCACACCGGAGTCGAGGTTGATGACCGGGATGCCGGCTTCATGAGCCTTGTTGATGCTGGGCACGATGGCGTCGGGCTCGACCGAGTCGACGAAGATAAGGTCCTTGCCCTGGGCGATGAAGGTCTCCATATTCTCGGCTTCCTTGGCGGTATCGCCGTTGGCGTCGAGAATCGTGAGCTCCCAGCCGTTCGCCTCCGAGAACTTGGTCACGTTCTCTGCGAGCGAGATGAAGTACGGGGAGTCCTGGACCTTGAGCGCGAAGCCGACGGAGATCTTCTCGCCGGCCTTGTCGCCACCGGCCTTGTCGCCTCCGTCGCCGCAACCGGTGAGAGCGATGGCGCTGACCGCGGTCAGAGTGATGACCTTGAGTGCCTTTGACTTGATTGACATTGTGCTTCCTTGTCATTTGTCGGCCGTAGCCACTCCATGCGGGTACGGGTCAGTGGATCGTTGGTCGGGAGCGGCATCGGTGCCGATCCCCATATGTGGCGGTGGCCGGCAGCCACCGCGGTTGTTCTTTGCCGGGACCAGCACTGGCTGGCTCGGCTGAATCTTGGGTCAGACGATGGTGAAGCCACCGTCGATCACGAGCTCAGCGCCCGTGGTGAAGCTGGCGGAGTCGGAGAGCAGGTAAAGGACGCCACTGGCGAGTTCCTCGGGACGTCCCAGACGCTTCATCGGCGTCCAATCCGCCCACTTGTCGCGCCAATCCTCACGGACGAACGACGTGAGCTCGGTGAAGATGTAGCCGGGGCTGATGCAGTTCACCCGGATGCCGTATTCGGCCCACTCGTAGGCGAGGCTCTTGGTCAGGTGCACGACACCGGCCTTGGACGTGTTGTATGAGGCCTGCAGCTGCGGGTAGTTGACGATGATCGCGGACATGGAACCCGTGTTGACGATCGACCCCTTGAGTCTGCCCTTGATCAACTTGCGGCCGAAGGCTTGGGCGACGTTGAACACACCGTGGAGGTTGACGTCGATGACACGCCGCCACTCCTCGGGCTCGAGATCGATCACCGGCTTCTGCAGGACGATACCGGCGTTGTTGTGCAGCAGGGTGATGGGGCGATCGTCCTCCCACACGGAGTCGAGTGCGGCGGTCACGGCTGCAGGGTCGGTCACGTCGACCTCACGAGCGACGACGTCCTTGCCCGTGCTTGCTGTCAATTCCTTTGCAGTGGCCTGTACGGCATCACCTTGGATGTCGAACAAGACGAGGTCTGCCCCGGCCTTGCCAAGGACCTCGGCAACTGCCCGGCCGATGCCACGAGCCGAGCCGGTGATGAGGGCTCGCTTGCCCTGCAACGAGAAGAGCTCTTCCAACATGTGTATTCCTTCTGTGTCTTGCCTGAGACGGCTCGTGTGTCGTCGGGGCGTTTGTCCGTCAAGCGTGCTGTGCGTAGACCGGTCGCAGCGCGTGGTAGAAGTCGTCAAACCGCTCGCGGGCGCGACGGTAGGTGTCGGCATTGCCCGCGTCCGGCCCGAGCGTCGTTTCGATGTCGATGAAGCGGTCGATCACGCTGAAGTCCTCGAAGACTCCAGCACCGACGCCGGCGATGATGGCGGCGCCCATCGAACCGGCTTCCTCCAGCAACCGCGGGACCCTGATGGTGATGCCGAGAACGTCGGCGACGATGTGCTGCCACGGCACCGACTTCGATCCGCCGCCCACCATGGTGAGCTCGGTCAGGGGGAGGTCAGCGGCCAGGATGTCGAATCCGATCGCAAGATTGAAGATGACGCCCTCCATGACCGCCCGGAAGATGTCGCCAGCCGAGGTATTCGGTTCGATACCCAAGAGGCTGCCTCGCGAATGCACATCCCAACGGGGGGCTCGTTCGCCGAGCAGGTAGGGCAGGAAGATGGCACCGTTGGCGCCGGCCGGGCTGGCCTCGATGAGCTCGTTGATGCGGTCGTAGACCCCATCCGCAGGCTCGTGGCCCAGCAGCGCCGCATTGCAGAGTGCTTGCTTGGACCAAGCTAGCGAGCCGCCTGCGTACTGCATGGTGCCATTGGGCGCGTACTTGCCGGGGATCGCGTGCGCCCACGTCACCGTGCGCATCTCGGGGTCGAACACCGGCTGGTCCGCCGTCGCGGTGATCCACGCCGACGTGCCGAGGCAGCAGTACGCCTGCCCATGTTCGACCGCGCCCGCGCCGATGTTGGCGGTAACGCCGTCCCCAGCACCGACAACCACCTTGGTGGCGGGGTGCAGGCCCAGCTCGTCGCAGACCGCGGGGAGCACGGTCCCGGCGACGTGAGTCGAGGGCATGGCGTCGGGGAACAGATCGACGTCGATGCCGGCAGCATCGAGGATCCGGGTCGACCACTGCCGAGAGGTGATGTCGAAGCAGCCCATCGAGTTGGCGTCGGAGTGGTCCGTCACAAACGCTCCGGTGAGCTTGTAGATCACGTAGTCCTTGGCGTTGAGCACCTTGTGGGTCCGCTCGAACGTCTCCGGCTCGTGGTCGCGGATCCACATGAGCTTCTGGATGCCATAGGACGGGGTGTTCCGGTGGCCGACGATCCGGTAGAACTCCTCCAAGGGGATGGCATCCCCCAGCTCGGCGCTCTGTTCCTCGGAGCGTTGGTCAGCCCAGATGATCGAGTTGCGCAGGGGCTGGCCCTGCGCATCGACGCAGAGGCAACCCATCATCTGGCCACTGAAGCTGATGGCCACGACGGCAGCCGGGTCGATCTGGCAGGCGGCCATCAACTCCGTGGTCGAGTCCTTCACGGCAGTCCACCAGTCGTTCGCATCCTGCTCGACGCGGTTGTCGCCTTGGTAGAAGGTGGGGTATCCGACGGTCCTGCTGGCCACGAGCGCGCCATCGGTGGAGAACAAGGTCGCCTTGTTTCCCGAGGTGCCCAGATCATGGGCGATGATGTATCGCTGCATTGTCCCTACTCCAACACCGGTGTTGCACAATTGATCGAGTCCATGGCCGAGTCATCAGACCCGGAGGAACCACTCCTGAACCAGCTGCATCGTTGCTCCATCGCGCTGCTTCCTACAGGTGGGACGTCGCGCAGTCCGTCAGGCCACCCTGCCTTGTTGTAGTGATACTACCACTTTGATTCGGCGCATCGTCAACAGGGCCCATGAATGGGCCTGGAGTGGGCGGCAACCGTGATGGCTCGAGTGCTACGGGTGCGGGGGGTGGGGGTGGGCGGACTTCCCGACGCGGAAGTCGGCCAGATGGCGCTTCATGGCGCGAAGGCGATCAAGGTGATCCGAGCCGCGCTTGGCGGCCACGGCAGTGGCCAGCACGTCGATCATGACCAGCCCGGCGAGGCGACTCACCATGGGGGTGAAGAGCTGGGTGTCCTCATAGGTCTTGGAGATGAGCACGATGTCACAGTCTTCGGCCAAGGGCGTCTGATCGCCCATAAGGCCAATCACCGTGGCGCCGTTGCGACGTGCGAGCTGGGCGACTTCGCGCACGGTGGCGGAGGTACCGGTGTTGGAGATCACGAAGAACACCGCGCCGGGGCGCGCCATCGACGCAGCCATGATCTGCTGATGGGCGTCCTGGGGCGCAGCGCACGGCACGCCGAACAGGCCGCTCTTCTGCTCGGCATCCTGCGCGATGATACCCGAAGCACCGAAGCCGATGAAGGTGAGGCTGTCGGCTGCGGCCATGCACTCCACGGCTCGCTCAATGGCCTGCTCCGAGTGCGTGCGGCGCGCCAACGCCAAGCTGCTGATGCTGTGGTCGAAGACCTTCTTGGTCATCACGCCGACAGAGTCGCCTTGCTGGATACCGGAAAACGTCATCGGTACGCCGAGCGCAAGCACTTGGGTGAGTTCGAACTTGAACGCCTGGAACCCGTCGTAGCACAGCCGCAGCGCAAACCGCATCACGGTTGGTTCCGAGACGCCGGCGGCCTCCGCGACGGAGGCCATGGTGCCGGAGACGACCGTCTCGGGCTTCTCGAGGACGAGGGTCGCGACCTTCTTCTCCGAGTTGCGCAGCTCAGGGATGGCGGCTCGCACTCGTTCCATGAGTGGCACGACACCGCGCTGTCCGGACGTTGCGGTGTCGTTCATGTCATCTCCTCGTGGTTGGCGCGCCTTTGCGCATCGGCTACCGGCATCGTACTGCACCGTGCCTAGTGGTTGCGCAGCCTGCACTGCGCAACCACTAGGCACGGTGCCGCTTCGCTCAGGCGTTGGCCCTCGGCGCCAGCACGGCCATCATGTCGGCGGCGAGCCCCTCGATCACGCCCCAGTCACCGGCCTGGATGGCTGCGTCCGGGGTGAGCCAGGAGCCGCCGACACACGGCACGTTGGGCAGCGCCAGATAGTCGGGAGCGTTCTTCAGATTGATTCCGCCGGTGGGGCAGAACTGGATGTCCGGGAGCGGGCCACGCACGCTCGACAGGTACTTCGTCCCGCCAGCGGCCTCTGCCGGGAAGAACTTGAGTGTCTTCCACCCAGCGTTGGCGAGCGCCATCATCTCTGAGACCGTGCCTGCGCCGAGCAGCGCGGGGGCACCCGTCGCGTGCACGGCGCGGACGAGTTCTGCAGGCGCGCCGGGGGTGACGATGAACTGCGCGCCCGCATCGAGTGCACCATTCACCTGTTCCGGCTTGGTGACGGTACCTGCACCGACGGCCATCTCGGGCACGTCGCTTGCGATGGCACGAATGGCGTCCATGCCGGCCGGAGTGCGGAGCGTCAGCTCGATGATGCGTACCCCACCGCGCAGCAACGCACGGGCCACCTCGACCGCAGCGTCGGCGCTGGGGACCTTGACGACGGGAATGACGGGGCTCAACGCAATGAGCGAGTCCATGGGCTTCGGGCTCGTGCTGAACATACGATTCTCCATTCTTAGAGTTGATCTTCGCCCAAGCTCCAAGTGAGCCAGCGGGCGGGATTGGTGATGGTCATGGCGGTGGCGGCGTCGTCGCCGACGACTGCGCGCACCCTCGGCAGGAATCGACGGTAGGTGTAGGCAAGGCCCGGCATGCCTCCGTAGGCCAAGTACCGGGTGCTCCTGGCGACGTCGCCGCCGAGCAGGATGCTCGAGCCGCCTCCACCGTCGACGACTCGAGCCATACAGTCGATCAGCACGCTGTCGGGCCAGGATTTCGTCCGGGCACAGCCGTCGTAGCCCAGATAGGCACCACGAGCTGCCAGCTCGCAGTGGAGGCCCGGATCCGGGTTGCGGTCGATGTGGGCCAAGGCCACGCGCTCCGGGGGACACCCGTGGGACTCAAGGAGGTCGAGCACTTCGTGCGTCGCGGTGCCGTATTCGAGGTGGACCATGACGGGAGCACCCACCTCACGGCTCGTCGACCCGACGGCCTCCAGCGCCCGGCGTTCGAACGGCGTCAGCGACCAGTATCCGATGCCGAACTTGATGAGGCCCGCACGGACCCCGCCCGTTTCACCCGCCGCAAGAGGAGGCTCCGGAGTGAAACCCGCGGTGAGGTCCGTGCGGAAGCGTTCAGCCATCCACGCGGTCGAGAGCGACGTGATGTCGGGCCGCGATCGGTAGTGGGCCTCACGATGCACGCCCGTCGTGTGGACGACGTGCAGGCCACGGGCACGTGCGATCCTCGCCACGGCGAATGGCTCGGCACCAAGCCCCATCGGTGTGGCTTCTACGAGGCATGAGACCCCTGTATCGACGAGATCGGCAGCCTCTTCACTGCTGCGTACCTCGTCGTCGAGCTCATCACCGGGCAACAGATCGGTGATCTGGAACAGGTGATCGTGGTAGTCGACGACGCCCAACGAACCGGGGTCGACGTCACCCAACACCGTGCGGACGAAAGGCGTGCTCATCGGATCGTCATTGCTCAGCGGACGTCTCGAGCGATGTCGGCGAGCCGGTCGAAGCCGGGACCAGACGTCGGGATACCGATTTCGAACACGTCCTTGATGACCTGCGTCCAGCCGTGGATGAAGTACACCCAACCGTCCTCGACGTGCAGGTCGCGCTCGGCCTGCTGTGCCCGGGCCTGATCGAGGAAGAGGAGGTCGCCACGGTAGTTGAGGTCCCAGACCCGCGCACGCTCCGGGAAGACGGCCGCGTTCGTGAGTGGCGATCCGGGGGCATCCTTGCCGAGGCCGGTGGCGTTGATGACGATGGCTCCGGGCGCCAGCTCGGCGACAATGGCATCGCTGTCGGTGGGATCCGGCGTGTGGATCGTCTCGAGCTCGGTCACGTTGCCGGCCTGGCCGTGAATCGCGCGCAGCGCATCGAGTCGGCCGGAGCTGCGGTTGGCGACGATCACTCGCGACGGGATGTCCGCGCCCCGCTCGGGGCGGCTCAGGTGCCAGTCGATGGCGATCGCCGAGCCTCCGGCACCCATGATGAAGACGGGAGCCCCCGTATCTTCGAAGTAGCCGGCGGGAATGAAGGCGTCGAGTGCGAGGCCGGACGAGTAGGGGTCCTTGGCGGTTGCCACGAACTTGCCGTCGTGCTTCGCCAAGCAGCTCACTTCACCCATCAGTTCGGCCAAGGGGCCCACCTCGTCGAACAGGTCGTGGGCCTCGCGGAAGAGGTCAATCTTGTGCGTGGTGACGAGCGCTCCGAGGCTCAACGGGTCGTCCTTGAGGAAGGACACCACTCGACGGTAGTGCTCTCGTGGGGCGTGCAGCGTCAGGTCGATGCCAACCATCTCGACGTCGCCGAGTTGCAGTTCCTTCGCCCACGCGGGGAAGACCCGGCGGATGGAGGACTTGCCGGTCGTCACGCCGACGAAGTAGAAGGTGGGCTTCTCAGCCGGCACGAGCTGATCTTGGGTATAGGTCTTGGGCATGAGTCGTTCCTTGCGGGGTCAGTCTTGGCGGTAGCCGGTGTGATCGGGGTTGGGGACCTGAGCCCACCCGCCGTCGGACTTGACGATGAGTGTCCGCATACCGCCGGCTTCGGCGATGATCCCGTAGTCCTGGCCGGAATCGGCGCAGTAGCAAAACAGTGTCACGAAGGGCTCGTCGCCGACGTTGACGCTGCGGTGGACCCAATGTCCGGGCACGTTGACCGCCTTGCCGGGGGTCAGCTCCGCCGCGACGGATTCACCGTCGAGGCTGTCCATGAGCAGCAATCCGTGTCCGCTGAGGCAGTAGTACAGCTCAGCGCGATTCGCGATCGCGTGGAGGTGCCCGCGGGTCATCGCGTACTCCTCACCCACGGTGCCGGGCAGCAGGATGCTGGTTCCGACGATCAGGGAGCCCTCGTTGTTGTCGTAGCGCTGATCGTTGACGTAGTAGACAAGCTCGTCGGCCCCACGCCGCGCGACTTCTGCGTTGAACGCGGCTTGGTCCCGGTACAGTCCCTCCAGATCGCCCAGCTTCTTCTCATAGCGGCGGGTGGCGCCACCGATGGCGCCGTCGCTCGCGATGTCAATGACGTTTGGTCGTTGCATGTTCATCACGCTTCCTCACATTGAGTTGTAGTAATACTACAGGATTACATCCGGGGTTGCGCAGAGGGGCCGGGCTAAACAGGATCCCCCGGTCGGCGCTGAGCGGACCGTTTTCACAGCACCGACCGGGGAGGAACCGTTCTACTTGACGACATCCAAGCGGGAACGGTCGATCGAGATGGCCACCGAGACGATCACCAGCAGGCCGTAGACGATCTGCTCATAGGCCGGAAGTACACCGAGGATGCTCATGCCGACGCGGAGCACGCCGATGATCAAGGCACCCACGAGCACCTGGAAGGGGCCTCCGACGCCGCCGGTGATCGCACAGCCGCCCACGACGACGGATGCGATGGCCACCATCTGCAGTGCGTCGGCGAGGGTTGGGGCGCCGCTGTACTGCGACGACACCAAGACGATGGCCGCCAATGCGGAGAAGAAGTCGGACAACGTGAGGGCAAGGATTCTGACGGCGCGAGTACGCATACCGGACATGAGTGAAGCCCGCTCGGCGAGGACCAAGGCATGAATGCTGTTGCCCTTCGTCAGGAAGCGCATAGCCACCCAGACCAGTACCATCAAACCCACAGCCACGTAGACCGACAGGGCCACGTCCGCGAAACGGGTACTCGTGAGCCAGCCAATGAGGTCATAGTTGCTGGTCACCGAGATCGTCGAGGCACCGGAGATGCCGAGCGCGACACCGGACCAGAGGCCCATCGACCCGAGCGTCACAACGAATGCCGGGACCTGTGCGACGGACGCCACAACACCGTTGAGGGTGCCGGCCAGCGAGATGACCACCACCATGGCGATGATCCCCAGCACACCCAGATCCTTGATCCAGAGAGCCAGCAGGACGGTACCGAGTGAGGTCAGGGTCGCCGACGACAAGTCGATCCCGCCGGTGAGGATGACGAACATCTGCGCGAGCGCCAGCAACATGATCGGCGCCGAACTCTCGAGCAGCGTGCGCAGGCTCATCGGGCCAAGAAACGAGGGCTGGCTGATGCCAATCGCTACAACGAGGACAACGAGGATCACCACTGGCAGGAAGGACGTCAGCCGCTGCCGGTTGCTGCCGAGGCCCTTGGCCTTGGGCTTTGCTTCGGTGGTCGTGCTCATACCATTGCCTCCACTAGGTCCACCTGGGTGGGCTTTGTTCCCCGGTTGGGCGTCGAATTCGGCCGTGACCGCGCCGTCGCGGAAGACGACGATGCGGTGGCTGAGCGAGATGGTCTCCTCGAGCGTGTCGGCGAGCAGGATGATGCCGAGACCCTGCTTGGCGATGTCACGGATGAAGGCGAAGACGTCCTGCTTCGCGCCGACGTCGAGGCCGGGGGTGGGGTGGTCGAGGATCAGCAGCTTGAGCTTGGGGGACCCCATCCACTTGGCAGGGGCCACCTTCTGCTGGTTGCCGCCACTGAGTTTGCCGACGTCGGTGTGCACCGAGGGTGTCTTGACCTTGAGCCGCTCCACCCACTTGCGGATGAAGGAGTCTCGCTTCTTCGGCGAGATGAACGGCCCGGAGCGAATCGGATCCTGATCGGCCAAGAGGATGTTCTCCCCGACCGAGAGCCCGATCGCCACGCCTTCGAGACGTCGCTCCGCCGGGATGAAGCCGATGCCGTCCCGAACTGCGTCCGCGGGTGCGCCGTACTTGCGGGGCTTGCCGTTGAATGTGATGGTGCCCGTGTCGAACGGCTCGGCTCCGAAGATGGCCCGACACAGGTCCTCGCGACCGGAACCGACGACGCCGGCGAGACCGACCACTTCTCCCTCGCGAACCGTGAGGTCGATGTCGTGGTACTTCTCGGCAGTGGTCAGGCCGGAGATCTCGAGCACCGGCTTGGCATCGTCGGGGATGGCGAGCTGGTCTTCTTCGCGGTAGTAGCCACCGCTCGATTCGCGGCCGACCATGAGTCGGTAGAGCTCGGGGACGTCGATCTCGTCCTTCGAGCGCTCGGCCATCACAGCGCCGTCCTTCATGACGTAGACCCGGTCCGAGACGCGGATTACCTCATCGAGTCGGTGCGAGACGAAGATCACTGATGCAATCTGCCGCAGGCGCTCGACCTGCTGGAAGAGGACTTCGAGGTCCTCGCCTTCCAGCACGGACGAGGGCTCGTCGAGGATGATGACCGGCATGCGGGAGGAGCGTTCCTCCACGTAGAGGGCCTTGGCGAGCTCAGCCATCTGCCGCTGGGCGAACGTGAGGTGCTCGGTCTTCTCCTGCGGGCGGATCTTCGAGCCAATCTTGTCCAACTGGCGTTGGGCGTTGGCGTACATCTTTGGCCAGTTGAAGAAGCCGGCACGAACCGCGTTGCCCTCGGCACCGAGGAGAATGTTCTCGGCGACGGAGACGGTGCCGATGAGCGACTGCTCCTGGTGGACCATGCCGATGCCGAGCTTTGCGGCATGCCCGGGGTCTCCGATACGGACCGGCTCGCCGCCGATGAGTACCTCACCAGAGTCGAGTTTGTTGATGCCGACGAGCACCTTGAGGACGGTGGACTTGCCGGCGCCGTTCTCACCAATAAGGCCGACGACCTCGTTGGGCCGGATCTCGAGGGAGACATCGTCGAGGGCCTTCACACCGGGGAAGGTCTTGGTGGCGTTGCGTACTTCCAGCAATGGCGTGGTCACTTGATCACCCTCACTCGTTCACGAAGCTGCCAGCCGGCGGCGGCCACGGCGACGACGATGACGACGCCCTGCATCGAGATCTGCACGTGCGGCGGCACCCTGGCCAGGATGAGTCCATTGGCCAACGAGGCAATGATGAGCGTGCCGATGAGCGTCTTGAACACGCCACCTCGGCCGCCGGAGAGGAGCGTGCCACCGATGACGACGGCAGCGATGGCTTGGAACGTCATCCCTGCGCCGATTTGCACGTCGCCGACACCGAGGCGGGTAGCTGCCATCGCGCCAGCCAAGCCGAAGAGCGCGCCGGCGAAGACGAAGGTGAGGGTCTTGTACAGACGGATGTTGATGCCCGAGTACTGGGCGATGCCCTCGTCACCGCCGTTGACGAATGCGTAGCGGCCGAGCTTGGTGAAGTACTGGATCACCGCGCCGATGGCGAAGATGACGACGGCGAGAAGGATGAGTCTGGAGATGCCGTGCCAACGGTCGAGCCCGCAGCCTCGCAAGGACTGGTCGAGCACGCGTGGTGCGCGGCCGGCGAAGAGCACGGTCGCCACACCGACGCCAATGGCGCCGGCGCCCAGGGCGACCATGAAGGACGGCACCTTGAACACCGTGTTGACGATGCCGTTGACCAGGCCGAAGGTGGCGCCCACGAGGATGCCCGCGAGCACCGCCCACAGGCCCAGTTGCATCTCGTTGCGGTCATTGGTGGCGAGGAGGACGACGACCAGCGAGCTGGTGGCCATCACACCCTCCAAGGAGAGGTCGATGCCGCCCAGGGGGATCACGAAAGTCATGCCCACGGCCAGCACGACGAGGATCGCGGCATTCTCGGCGATGCCGAGCAGGTTGGAGACCGACAGGAATCGTGGGTTGAGCACCCCGAACACGATCATGACTGCGGCCAATGCGAGTAGCGGGCCGAGCTCGACGAGACGACTCGTCCACTTGACCGCAGGCGGCTGGGCCGCCACGTCGGGGGAGGCGGAGCGCCTTCGACCACTGGTTGTGACATCTTCCCTACTCCTTCATGGTTGGGGGCCCATCGGGCCTCCCAACTGCGTGTTTGCTGGCTGTTACTCGATGGCTCCGGTCGACCGCTTGAACGGATCGTCGAGGTCGGGCTTCAGCTGATCGAAGGTCGGGGCCTTGCTGTACTCATTGACGTTGTCCTTGGTCACGAGGAACTGCGTGCCGTAGAACGCCCGCTGAGCATGGTCGGCCGCATCGACGTCGTACTCGCCGATGGCTGCCTGGTAGCCGAGTGCCAGCGCCGCAGCGCCCTGCCACCACGGGTCGGTGGTCACCGTCGCGAGGTAGCCGTTGGCTCCCGACTTGATCTCGTCGAGGGCCTCCGGGACAGCGTCGCCGCCGACGATCGGCACCTTGCCAGCCTTGCCTGCTGCGCGGAGCGCTTCGAGCGCGCCGAGGGCCATGTTGTCGTTGGCAGCCCAAACGCCCTTGATGTCATCGCCATGGGCGGTGAGGAGGGTCTGCATCACCTGGAAGCCCTCGTTGCGGTCTCAGTTGGCGGTCTGGGTGTCGAGCAGCTTGATGTTCGGGTTCTCGGCAAGCGCCTTCTCGAGGCCCTCGTAGCGCTGCTGTGCGGGGACGTTGTCCAAGATGCCCTGCAGAGCGACGATACCGCCCTAGCCGTCCATGGTCTCGAAGAGCTTGTCGGCGATGTTGTAACCGCTCTCGGTGCCGTCGAAGGAGATGTGTGCGACCCAGTTCGGACCGACATCCCACGGCTTGAAGTCATCGGGCTTGTTCCACTACGTGACGACGTAGCCGCCTGCGTCGGCGACCGCGCGCGCGATGGCCTGCGTGTCGGACGAGGTGTTCGGATCGACGTTGAGCACGATCTTCTTGCCACCGGCGAGCGTCGACCGGATCTGGGCGAGCTGCTTCTGCGAGTCGCCCTCGTCGCTCAGGATGGTCAGCTCCTTGCCGATCGAGTCGGCGTACATCTGTGCGCCCTCGGCCCAGTTGGCGTGGTACGGGTTCGACAGCGAGCGAATCGCGAGCACGAGCTGGATGTCGCCATCCTTGGCGGGAGCGTCGCGGCCTTGGATTCTGCGGGCTTGTCCTTGCCGTCGGCGGGGACGCTGGTGCCCTGCGTGGGGGTGCCGGAGCTGCAGGCAGCCATGGTGAGTGCCACCGAGGCCTCAGCCAACGCCGCTGACGCCCGACGGATCGATGTGAACAGTTGCATGGTGGTTGGTTCCTCCATCAACTCTGATGTGTGGTTGGTTTGTTGGGGGTTCTTGGGGTACCGGTGACCCGGCCGAATCGTCAGAAGATGCTGTAGCCGCCGTCGGTGACGAGGATTTCGCCAGTGACGAAAGACGACGCTTCCGAGGCGAGGTAGAGCACCGCCGGAGCGATCTCCTCAGGCTCGGCAGCGCGCAGCATCGGCGCATCGTCGATCCAGCGGACGCGGAAGTGCGGCTCGTGGAGCGGCGACATGTCGGTGTGCACGTAGCCGGGTGCGACGGCGTTGACCCGCACACCCGACGGAGCCCATTCCGCGGCCAAGCTTCGGGTGAGTTGGTGGACGGCGGCCTTGGATGCGTTGTAGGCCGGCTGCCACTGGGGACGGTTGACGATGATGCCGGACATGGAACCGACGTTGACGATGCGCCCCCCGCCCCGCGAGACCATCGTCTCGCCGATGACCTGGGACATCAGCCAAACGCCATCGACGTTGACGTTGAACACTGCGCGCCAGTCGTCGAACGTGACCTTGAGTGAATCTTCATGGATGCAGATGCCGGCGTTGTTGACGAGCACATCGATGCGCCCGAAGGCGGCGATGGCCTCGTCGCGAATGCGTTCGCAGTCCTCCCGCACCGTGACATCGGCGGCGACGAAGATCGAACGCTGTCCACGCTCCTCGATCTCCTTCATCACCTGCGAGGCGGCGGCCTCGTCCCGTCCGACGATCACGATCGATGCTCCGGCCTCGGCAAGGCCATGGGCGAGCGCCCGGCCGATGCCGCGGGTGGAGCCCGTGACGATGGCGGTCTGACCGTCGAGCCTGAACTTCTCCAGAATGTTCATCGTGACTTGCTCATCCTTCCGCCGTGAAGTGCCGGCGGCAGGGACCTCAGCGCAGAGGTGGCCCCGCCCGTCGTACTCGGGTGGCGCTGGAGGGCGTCCTCGCCCTCGTTCGACTCCGTAGTATAACTACAACTTGTCGGAGTATGCAGCCTTCTTACGGAATTGGTTCGGTCAGTGAAGTCGGATGCTGTCGACGGCCACGAGCTTGTTGCGAATGAACTCGTTGGCGTGTGCGCCGAGCTCGTCGTTGTCCTGCCAGAGGTTGCGCCAGATGCCCAACATGCGGCTCAGGTCAGGTGCCACAACGGCCGAGGAGAACGACTCAAAGGTGATAGGGCCGTCGTATCCGACGCGGGCCAGCGCCTTGAAGTAGGTGTCGAAATCGACGGAGCCCGTGCCGAGATAGCCGCGATGGCTCTCACCGATATGAACGTAGCGGAGCTTCGGGGCAGCATCCATCACGGGAGCGAACATGTCCGACTCCTCGATGTTCATATGGTAAGAGTCGAGGTGTACGCCGAGGTTGGGGCGATCGACCTGCGCGAGGTACACCATGGCTTGCCGGGCTGTGTTGAGGACGTTGGTCTCGTAGCGGTTGACCACCTCGAGCGAGACCGAAACGCCCCGCTCAGCAGCATGATCAGCCACGGTGCCGATCACGCGCTGACTGTTGGCCAAACCCTCGCTGGTCATGGGTTCCATGTACTTTCTCATGGCAGAGTAGATAACGCCGCAGAAGTGGGTGCCGCCAAGATCGGCCAGCACGTCGACCGCCTTGAGGAGCAGCGCCTCACCGGCAGCGACGACCGTCGGATCCTCGCTCGTGACGTCCGTGGCGTCCGAAAGCCCCAGCGACGCGCTCACTTCGAGCCCGTACTCTGCCAGGGCTTCACGGGCGGCCCCGACGTCGAAGGTGGATGGGTCCATGAGCGGGTACTCAATCAGGTCGAAACCTGCTTGCTTGGTCTTCTCCGCGGCGAAGCGGATCCCTTGCGCATCGAACGTCCCCGTCCACACGAGTCCGTGGCAGCCAATCTTGTTCATGAGGTTCCTCCGCGTTTCCTAACACAGGGTGCGGGTGCGACGAGGTGGTGGTCCAGCGGGCAGCGACCCCGCGTCCATGCATCTCCGCGCGGCGCGGCAGCGTCAAAATACGGGCTCCCTGTCAGCCCGAAGCTGCTCCCTGGACGTCAGCCGTGGCACCCACTGGGTAGTAGTTTCACTACAGACTAGCAGAGGTTGTTGATTCCCAGGTATTCTGACCGCTCGATTATTGCGGCATCTGACCCTGGTCACGTCCCGGACATTCCTCCCTGACAGGTGATCAGATGGACTAGGTTTGGACACTATTTACCGTGCATCTACGCAGCAAAGCGTTGTTATGCTGAAGACGCGGACCTACCCCCTCCCTTCAGGGATGACCCGCTGATCAGGGTGACTGCCGCAGTGTTCCCCGCGAAAGCGGGGATTGCACAATTCAGGATGAACCTGATAAGTGCTCCCCGCGCGAGCGGGGAGAGTACTCAGAATTTGAAATTGAGCAGAACCGAACCCGACCGTTTGCGGAACTGGCTGGCGGCTGTTACCTGTGGACCAAACACGACATCTTCTACCCGCACTACCATGGCAATACTCGCGAACGAATCATCAACAACGCAATGTTGGTTCGATCTCGCCGAGATTACACCGGCTCTTCAAAGATGACAGTGAAGATCGGTTACGGTGCCCGGTGGTAACGGAGATCGAACTCCTGGAATGATGAAAGTTCTCACACAGCCATCGCCAAAGACCTTGACATGGACAACGCTATCTTCACCACGCCTGATCTGTGAGGAGCCTGTATCCCCTCACGTGGAGATGAATAAAGAATGCTGGAGTCGATGCCCACTGCCGCAACTCTCTTCGCCTTCGACACGCCCGACGCGTGCTCAGTAGACGTGATCACCTGGAAGATGCTCTTAGGGCAACGTGGTGCATCTGTTGAGCGGTGAACGTATCCGCTCCGTCACAGAAGGGGGTGTCAAATGGTTTGGATCGCCCCGGGTGTGGTGAGGGTTTGATCTAGCCAAGATGACAGGAACATGTCCGCACCGAGTCAGTATCCTGCAGAAGTGCGTGGCCGTGCTGTGGGTTTGATCAACGAGAAGCTAATCAACGAACCCGCGCTGGCTGTGAGTACCGCGGATCGGTTGGACGTTGCCGTGCCATGGATTTCGAACACCACCGCTGCGATCCATTCAAGGGCTGTGATGATCAGCATGGCAACGTCTGACAATCCCATGGTGATCACAAATCTTTCTCATCGGGTATCGGAACGAATTCAACCTTGCGCTTAAGCTTGTGGCCCCACGCGAAATCACCCGTGGCTCGCTGGGCTTGCCCGAGCACGATGCTCGGCGCAATACCCAATTCGTCGGCAAGCGATTGGATGGCATCAAGGTTGCGGGATCGCGGCAGATCATCACGTCGCTCGGGTGGGACCAGAAGATCGGATGCGAAGGCATTCGCCTCGTGCTCCGCGTCGGCTTCCATGTTCTGGCTCTCAACGAACAAGGCAGTCTTGCTGTGCAGAAGGACGTGCCCGATCTCGTGGAAGACGGTGAACCAGACTTGATCGTCGCTCTTGCCCAAGAGGGACAGCTGGATGATGGGGTGGTCGTTGAGCCAGCGGGTGGCCCCATGCACACCCAGACCGGGAACGGCGGGGGTGAGCTCCAGCGCCACTCCACACTCGCGCAGGATATCTCGCGCCTGGCTAACCCCTGCCACCGGATCCTTGCGAGTCTGTGCTCGGAGCCGCGGCAAGGCGTCACACAGCGTCTCCTCATCAAAGGGCGGGAGGTTGGTGAACACCTCGTTGGTCTCGGCGAGAGCGAGCCAAGTGGCCAACGCGTGCGACTTGTCTCCGAGTACAGCAACCCGTCGATACGCGACACTGCCCTCTGCCCACGTCGTCTGGAAGGCATCCAAGCTCGCGACTCGTAGGAGATTCAGCAATTCGCGAACGGTGCCTGCCTTGTCACGTGCTGGCGACTGGATGAAACCCCACTTCCGAAGGTAGGACAGCGGGAACTCCTTTGCCTTGTCGTACTGCTCAGCGAACGCTGCCTTCTCGTCCTGACGAGCGAGAGCACTGCGATAGCCAGCCTCGTACTGGTTCCAGACGCGAGCAGGGATGCCAGTGACGCGCTCGAGAGCCAGAGCCTTGGAATGCGAGAGCGAAACCTTGCCGTTGAGGAGCTGACTCACATGCTTGCGCGAAGTGCCCAGGCGGCGCGAGAGCTCCGCTGCGTTGACCTGCTCGTTCTCCATCCACTCTTTGATGAAATCGCCGGTGGTCACGATGAAGTCAGGAAACACGACGTCCACGCTTAGTCCTCCTATCTGCATTTCCATCCCTACTTTCGGTGATAGTCGACGATCTCAACGACCAAGACCACGACTCCTCCGGCTTCGAGTGGCTCGACGATCAGTCGCCAATTGGCGGTCAATCTCGCAGACCACTGTCCTTGCCGGTCTCCGTGGAGGCGTTCCCACCGGCCGGCGCCGAGAAGCAGGTCGTCCATGGCGATCGCGCTCATGAGTTCCGCGATGCGGAGCCTCAGTTTCTTGGCCGTTGGTGCGCCGAGCTGCTTCTGCATGTAACGCGATTCAGTGCAGATTCGTTGGACCTCCCTAGACGAGTAGCGAACCTCCACGTCGAACATGTTACCAAATTGGTAACATGTGAGCAAGGGGACGACGATACTCGCATATGGCCCCCGGAGGTTAAGGGCCGTGCCTCACAGGTTTATCTCCGCGAAATGGCTGGACCGGGGAACATGCCCGGCAGCAGCTTCGAGCCCGGTTGCGCCAACCCAAGGGCTGCACACTACGGAGCTTGTCAAGTTGTTTGCGTGAGTGGTCGGTTTTTAGGTGGTTTGGGGGAATCGTTCGGGGTAGCGTAGTGCGAGTTCGTTGAGGGCTTTGGTCCAGCCTTGGATGGTGGCGCCTTCGACGAGCTTGCCGGGGGCCTTCCGGTTGGTGCCGTTAGGCAGGCCTGCTTCCTTGGCTCGTTCACGGGCTCGTTTGTCCTCGATGTTGCGGATCGCGAGCCAGAGCAGCTTGACCACCAAGGCGTCGTTGGGGAACTGGCCGCGGCTTTTGATGATTTTGCGCATCTGGTAGTTCAACGACTCGATCTGGTTGGTGGTGTAGATCACTTTGCGGGTTGCGGGCCCAAAATCGAGGAACGAGATGAACCCTTCCCAGGTTTTGACCGCCATCGGATATTTCCGGCCCAGGACCGAATCAGCGAGCGCGGTCAGTGCCATCAAGGCGTCGTCGTAGACGGCGGTGTAGATCGGTTTGAGTATCGCGGCCACGGCCTTACGCTCCAAATAGGACACGCAGCGCATCGAGGCGCGGATCAGACAACCTGTCAGGTCAGTGCAACTAGAGCACGCAGGATCGTCCCTCCAGTTAGCGCCTAACCTTGGTGAACCCTGCTCCTGGATCAACTTTAACCCCTTAAACTTGATTCAGCCGGGGTGATCATCAAGGATAAGCAGTATGGGTAGCTGGGTTGCGCAGCATTGGGAGTCGACGATTGAGTCAGGCACGCGACGGGCTGCCCGCCGCTCCGGACTGTACCTGGCGTACCTGCCCGATCCGCTCCTGGAGACGCCGCTCGTGCTGTCCGCCGAGAACGAGCGCCTCGCAGCGTCAGCCGAGCGAGCAGTTCGCGAGGTGGCGGGTGACGCTCACGATCTTGCGGGCATTGCCCGTTTCCTGCTCCGCTCCGAAGCCATAGCGTCATCTCGCATCGAAGGCATCGCCCCATCCGTGAAGCAGGTTGCGATGGCCGAGCTCGGGTCCGACGAGCCCATGCCCGACGTCAAGGAGATGGCACAGCTCGTCGCGAACAACATCACCGTCGTCGAACGCGCCCGAACTGAGCTCGTGCACTCCACCCAGATCATGGTCGCTCATCTGACAGCACTGCAGGCAGCACTCCTCAACGACGAGCCGCGAAAGCACGGCATCCGACAGGTGCAGAACTGGATCGGCGTCTCGGATTCACCGATCGATGCCACGTTCGTTCCCCCGCCACCCGATGCCGTGCCCGCGCTGATGGAAGACTTGGTGCACTATCTCGCCACCGCATCGCATGCACCGCTCATCCAGGCCGCGCTGGCGCATGCACAGTTTGAGACCATCCACCCCTTCATCGATGGCAACGGCCGCGTGGGGCGTTCACTGATCCACACGGTGCTCACGCGACGAGGCCTCACCCCCGGCGCGGTACTTCCCGTGAGTATGGTGCTTTCGACATTGAGTGACGAGTATGTTCGCGGGCTGACTGCCTACCGGCAAGTGACGGCCGTCGGCTCGCCCGAGTTCCACGCCGGCAGAGCAGAATGGATCACCGTGTTCCTGCACGCCGTCGAAGAGGCCGCTCAGCAGGCTTCGTCGCTTGGTTCGTCGCTGGCGAACCTGCGTGAGGAATGGGACACCCGGTTTCACGAGTGGCGAACAAGCGAGGGCCGGACGCGAGCGCTCCGCTCCGACTCCGCTGCGTCCCTCATCATCAAGGATCTCCCCTCAACCCCGGTACTCACCTCTACGAGCGTTCGCCGGATTCACGATGTGTCGGCCCAGGCCGCATCCACTGCCCTGGAAGAACTGTGCCGCGCGGGCATACTGCAACGCTCCCGCAGGCAACGGATCGTGTTGTACCAATGCAACGACGTGCTCGACCTGGTCACCCTGGCCGAACGTCGTCTCGCCAGCACACGGTTCGACACACGCGTGAGCACCCCGACGAAGCCCGTTCCCGCATATCTGGCGGAGCAGCGATAACCACAGCGGGAGCTAATGCACTTGCCCCATCGCCGTCTGTGCCCCAATCCAGCGAGGATGTCGGCATCACCCTGATGGCGTCGCTCTTCCTTCATATGAAGAACCGTGCACTGCTCGGCGCACCAAAAATGTCAGAGGTGCCTGCGACGCTGGGGACACCTCGAGAACAGGAGCGTACGCATGTCCACCATGACGTTGAACCAGACCATGATTGATGAGCTCACTCAGATTTTGGCTGTACCAGATCCGCAACCGTCGGAACCTTGGAAGTATCTCATCGCTAGCCAGAAGTCTTCAGCAAAGCGCGACGGGATGCTGCAGTCCGTCGGGCAGTTACGAGACCTCCTCGCGTCGCTGGCAGACGAGGCGTTCATCATTGTCAGCAAGCCATCTCAGCCTGGCGTGTTCACGCAAGCGCTGCACGAAGGCTCGCGGTTTGTGACGGAGTGCAGCATCCCCAACGAGATGGGAAATTTACTGCACCAGTACCATGACGGCGACGGGAACCTACCGCTCGAGCTCGCGCACCTCGTCATGGGCGCCTACATCATGCGCGGAGGCCGACTCCCCCTCGACTGGCAGGGCAAGCCCCCGGCCACCATGCAGTACTAACTGTAGTTGGTCATGACGTTGTCGACGCCGATGTGATCGTGCCTCAGAGATTGCTGGAGGCTCCGCCGAGGGTTTTGCTGCCATCGCGAATAAAGGCGACATCGCTCGACGACTTCCTAATTGGGCCACCTCGGTCTGGCTCCGGCCCGGTCTCTGTGCATTCCAGTGAGCTAGCGCCTCGACGACGATCCCTGCGGGGGCTGACCTGGACCTTGCTGGGGATACTGCGGACCCCTCTGCGGAGGATATTGCTGCTGAGGATAGGGCTGCTGCCCCTGCCACTGCTGGTATTGGAGGGTGTTGTCGGGTTTGCGACGGCGCACCAGCCACACAATGCCCACAGCGACTCCAATAAGTACCAGGAAGCCGCCGCCGATCCACAGCAGGATAATCGAGAGGTCAGGAGCGGACTTTTCATTGCCGGAGTCGTCGGTCGAGTCTCCGGAGGGGGATGCGCTGGCCGAAGAGTCGGACTCCGAGGGCGTTTGCGTCACTTCCGCCGACGATGAGCTGCCAGGCTGTTGAGGCTTGTCGCTGTGGCCGGTGCGCGTCGTCGGGGTCGCGACCTGGATTACGACATCGGTGCCCGTCGGTGCCTCACCTCCCGAGAACGTCACAGATGTTTCTTTCTCTTCGGTGTGGCAGGTCTCCTTGCCGTTGACTGTGCAGTGCACCTGATCGATCTGCCAAGGCGTGGTAATCGTCGCCTCCCAGCGCCTGATCAGTGGGTTGTCAGGCGAGAGATTGCGCCACGTGAAGGCGGTCTGATCCTGGTACTCGACGAGCAGGTTGCTGAGCGTGTACTCGACGGTCCACGGCCCCGATTCGATGGGGAAGTCCTTGGCAAGGATCTCGTAGCGGCGGACGCGCTTGCCCTCGGGGCCCGTCTCCTCATTCATCTGGGTTTTGGGCTCTCGCCCGTTCGGCGCCACAATCCGCACACCACTCAGCTCGTTCTCGCCCGGGATGCCACGAGGAACGGTGAAGTAGATGCTCTCCATCTCACCCTTGAAGCGCCACGACATCGTCGACTTCACACTCACGCTGCCATCAGCATGGATCTCGTACGTCGTGACGTGATTGGAGATATCGTCGACGTCGTCGGCGAATGCCGATCCCGGCATAAGGCTGAGCGTCATCGCGATGGCACCAAGGAGCGCAAGCAGTCGGGTACGCATGCACGAACTGTACCGGCATCCTGGATCATGCAAAACGTGATAGCGGGCACCACAGGATCCGCCTCTGAGCATCGAAAACGCGCAGGAACCTTTGGCATGGTGTATGCGAACAGCACGCTGATCCTTACGTCAGCTACTTCCGCGAAGGGACCACCGTCGCCAATTTCAAGCCGAGTTCCGCGATCACACGCAGACCGTGTCACTTGTCCACGATCGGGATTGAAGACGCAAGGTCATTTACATACCGTTGAGATATGAACAATAAGATTGCCATCACAGCTATCGCGGTCCTCGCCGTCTCGACGCTCGCCGCGTGTGGAGGCGATACAGAACAGTCCACCACCGGTGAGCGCACTACACCACAGACGACGGCTCCAGCCTCCACCGCCGAGAGCCCCGCACAAGGAGAGACGCCGTCGGCTTCGCCATCCTCCGGCGAACCCGCAGAGGAGAAAACTCCTGCGCAGCCCCAGCCTGAGCCCGGTTCCCCCGAGGACGCCGCCCTCGCCCGCAGCATCGCAGTGAAGCAAGTAGCAGCAGAAGGCCACGACGGTGGGGTGGTCGTCGCACAGGATTTGGAAGAGAGCAACGACCGGTGGGAGGTTGACGTTCTCGCCGCGAATAAGTGTTACGAAGTGCAAGTAAATACCGCCCATTCCTCTGCAAAAATCGACGAAATTGAAGATGCCGACGATGAAGATCGGGCCGCTGCGAAGGCTGCTGTCACCATCGCTGCTGCCATCGACGCCGCCGTTGCACACACCGCAGGCATCATCGAAAACGTGGACTGGGAAGACGACGGGCATTGGCAGGTAGAGATCCGTCCTGATGGATCCAACGACGAGGTGGAGCTCACCGTCGACCCGAAATCTGGGTCCGTGTCTACAGACGACGACTAGTTGTACTACCCCCGGCAGCGGAAGCAATTAAGGAATGCTGGAACCCACCCAACACCGTGGGTTCCAGCATTCCTTAATGCTCCAATCCACATTGCCGCGGTGTAGAGCGTCAAGAACAACGACGGAGCCCGGCCCTCCGCGTAGGAAGGGCCGGGCTCAGCGTCGACGAGGTGGTCAGGCCGTCAGCACGTAACCGGTCTTCGGCAGGCCAGGCGTCGGGCGAACAGGCTTGTCAGATCCCTGGTCATCCGAGTCGCCGGGCTGCGCCGGCTTGGGAGCTCCCGGATCCGAGATCCCGTCGTCGGAGTCGTCCTCACCAGGCCCCGGCTCACCCGGTCCCGGCTCGTCCGGCTGTTCGCGAGCAGGCGCCAGGTTGACGAAGGTCACGTCGAAGGCCGAAGCGACGGTGCCACCCGAGGCATTGCGCGCCACAGCGATCCACGCGACGGGCACCCCGTCTTCCTGCGGCAGGCCGAGCTTGGCGTCGCTGAAGTCGACGTCGAGCGTCGCAGCCTTGTTTGTCGTCGCCTTAGCCTTGCCCAGCTCGTGCTCGGTCGGCGTAATCACCTGGAAGGTGTCCGTAGCCAGCGACGTGGTGCGGCTGCTGAGCTGCAGCGGAACCCGCAACTCATCGGAGCGACCGTCGTAGCGCTTCTCCTTGTCGTACTGCTCAGCACCAAACTCGTCGAAGAACGGCGAGTAGGCGTTGATGACGAGCTCACCGCGCTTCACGTCGAACTGCAGGAGACGGAAGAACGCGGCCCCGAAGCGGAGCGTCTGATCGTCCTTGTAGTTGCCACGCAGGTCAGCGAGCTTCTCATGCGTCACAGGAACCTCGTAGAACTGGTAGTCAGCCAGCATTTCGACGACGTGGTTGCCCACCTCGCCAGCGTCGTTGCGCACGTTCAAACCGACGCCGTGGTGATGTCCGCTGAGCGTCATCACGACGTTGGGGTTGGCGTCGACGATCTTACGAGCCTGCTCGCGCCCCTGGGCGTTCGAGTAGGGCGCATCACGCCCGTCGACATCCTTCGACGTGGTCAGGTACGCGTGGCTGAACAGCAGCCCGTTGCGGTTGGGGAACTGGCGGAAGATCTCGTTCGCCCAGTCGATTTCTTCCTGATCCACACCGTAGGAGAGGTGCACTGCGACGAAGTCCAGGCCGCCTGCGCTGAACAGGTCGTAGTGGTTCTGGTTGTCGCCTTCCTTCCAAGGCCCGCCGTACTGGGCGTCCTCGCGCCACTGCTTGCTGGCTTCCTCGTATCGCTTCGGGCCGAAGTGCTCGTTGTACTGCGCGCCGTCAGTGCCCATGCGGTTGTCGTGGTTACCTGCCAGCACGCCGTTCGGGATGCCGCTGTCGTCGAGTCGCTTCTGAATCTCGGATGCAATCTCGAATTCGCGCTGCACCTGGTCCAGCATGTTCTGGTCGGTGTGCTTCGTGATGTTGTTCTCGATGATGTCACCCGTGTGTGCCGCGTAGGCGATCTTGCGCTCGTCGGCGTTGTCGATGATCCACTTGATGGTGTCTTCGTACGCGTCACGCCAAAGCTTGCGCTCGGCCTCCGGGTGCAGATCCTTGTTGTCGTCGCGGTAGTCACCAGCCGCACCTTCCGAGAGGTACTGCGTGTCGGTGAAGTGCGCGATGGAGAAGTCGTAGCTATCCCGATCCTGGAACTTGCGGTCGACGCTCTTGTTCATGTCGTCGGCAAACGGATCCGTGGCAGCCACCATCGCGTTCACGACGCCCGCCTTCACGTGGTCTGCGCGCACGGAGCCACGCAGCGCCGTCTGACGATTCACGTTGCCGCGCTGTGCGGCGAGCTCATCCCAGGCGTTCGTCTTGTGGTTCCACACCAGGAGGGTTGCAGTGCGCTGCGGGTCGACGTCGCCCACCCACTGCACGAGGGAGCCCTCAGTAAACTCGCCGACCTTCACGTCGAAACGCTGCCAGCTGGTGTTCTTCGCAGCCGGGCTGCGGTCAGACTTGTCGTCGGTGTTCGCCACATCGGCGAGGTTCACCTTGCCCTCCGACTTCGGGTTCAGCTCCGTCGGAATCTCCACGCTCGTGCCCTCAAACCCAGCGGAAGGCTGGTTGGCCTTGGCCAGGTGGAAGGTGGTCTCGTACTCAGCGTCGCCCTCGTCGTGCACGGTGGCGGACAGCTGCTTCTTGGGCTTGCCGTCGTCGGCAGCCTTGGTGGACACATGGCCACCAGGGATCGCTGCGCTGGTGAAGGTCACCGTCGACTCGGACTCGATACCGAGCTTGTCTTTCGCCTTCACGACGAGGGTGTGCTCACCTTCCTTGAAGCCGGCGCCAATCTTGTCGCCCACCTTGACGGGGGTTCCGTCGAGAGTGATCTGCGTCGCGGACTCGTCAACGCCCACAACGTCTTCCAGCTCGATGGTGAGCTCGGTGGCCTTGGTGAGCTCCGAGCCCCCAGCCGGCGTGCTGCTCACGAGCTGCGGGCCGATGTTGTTGAACATCACTGTGCGGGTGATGCGCTTGCCACCAGTCGTCACGGCTGAGACGGTGTGCGCACCGTCGGGGTACTTTGCAGTGTCGAGCGACAGGGCGAGGCCGGTCGTCGAAGATTCGAGATCAAACTCGAAGGTGGCCTCGCGCAGCTTCTTAGAGTTCACGTCGCAGTTACCGTCGCCCATGGCGTACTTGTCCTTGATATCGACGGGGGTGACGCTGCCCTTGGGGAACTCCAGACCAATCTTGGTCAGGTCGAAGTCGTCGTGATTCGTGCCACAACCGCTTTGAATCGTGCCGGTGACCATCGTGATCTTGTTGCGGCCGGGCTTCAGGTACGCGTTCGGAATCTCGATCGCGACGTCTTCATCGGCATAGTTGCGGTCGGTCAGCGGGTAGCGGATGTCGTTGAAGTACAGCGCGTTCCCGTAGCGGGCTTCGCTCGAGTTCTTGCCAATGTGGAACTTGAACTTCGACGTCCCCTCGCCCATCGTCTCGATGGCATCGACGGGCTTGCCGTCCAGCTCGTACCGGGCGACGGGTTCGCTCCCCTCGCGGGCGACGTCATACAAGATCGTCTGCCCGTGAGCGATATCGCCATCCTTGACGTTCAGGTCGGGCGTGCCGGGCTCACCGTTGTTCACGATGATGGTGTGCTCGGTCTGACCACCCTGGGCGGTCTTGGCGAGTAGCGTGTGCTCGCCATCTGCGAGTGTGGTGGTGTCCAGCTCAGTGTTCAAACCGACGGTGGCGTTGGGGTCGTCGCCCAGGATGAAGGCGACGTCGAGTTCCTTCAGCGAGGTGGAGTTGGGGTTACACAGGCCATCGCCCATGTTGTAGCTGATCTTGTTGCTCTTAGCCGGCTCCGACGGGCCGCCGGTGATGAGCTCCATATCGAAAATCTCGAAGTCGTCATAGTTCAAGCCGCAGCTCTCGTTGAGGGCGCCCACCTGCAGATGCACGGTGTTCTCGCCCTTCTTCAGCCACGCGTTCGGCACCTCAACGTCGTAGGTGGAGCTCACGTACACGGGGTCCGAGAGATCGATGCGTTGAGCCTTCTTGCCGTTGATCGTGAAGTAGCTGCCGAAGCGGCCCTCGATGGAGTTATCACCCACGCTGAAGCGCAGCTTCGACGAGCCGGCGTCAGCCTTCGCGTCGAGCTTCTCGCCATCGACGGTGATCGACGTCACCTTGTCACCCCGCGTCGTGGGGAATGACTCGACGGGGACACTGCCGGAAACGGTGGCTCCGTCCTTCGGCGTGAGGGTGGGTTCAGAGGCTGCATTCGCCGGCGTGGGCGAGAGCAACAGCGTCGAAGCTGTGAGTGCCACAGCGGTCAGTGCGCTGAGCATTCTGGAGGTGGCCATGAACTTCCTTCCGAGGATAAACGACAACAGCCGGCCTCGAATTAACCAGCAGCTCAGGTCACTCGCTAGCTCAGAAGTGACAGTTCGCTCACTGTTCACCAAGTGTTCTTTTGTCTTGCCAAACGAATACTGGGACGAGTTCGTTCACCCCGAGTCGTCACTGCGTGGCAGGTGCTTCGTCGTGCAGCACACGCTCGCGGGCGTGCTTCGGATCCTTGATCGGGATGAGCGCGACGAGGCCCAGCCCCAGCACGACGACGATGCCCAATATGCCCGCGTACTGCGCCGATTCCTCATTGCCGCCGCTCAGCATGACGGCGAGCGAAATGGACACCGCCCACGCCGTCGACGACAGGAAGCTCACGGCGCGACCCGTCGTCGCATACAAGCCGAAAATCTCACCGGTCTGCCCCTCGGGCGCGAGCCTCGCGAGGTAGGAGCGCGACGCCGACTGCGCCGGCCCGACGAACAGCGTCAGCAGCAACCCGCACACCCAGAACACGATCTTCCCTTGCGCGTGCAGGAAGAACACCAGCAGCCCCAGCACCACCATCGACACCAGTGAGAACGTGATGACGGCCTTCGGCCCGAGCTTGTCGTCGAGCATGCCGAACAGCAGCGTCGAGAGCCCCGCGACGAGGTTGGCGGCCACGCCGAAGATCAGCACCTCGGTGAACTCGAACTGGAACGTGCCTTGGGCGAGAATGGCGCCGAACGTGAACACGCCAGCCAAGCCGTCGCGGAACACCGCGGATGCCACGAGGAAGTACAGCGTCGCGCGTGAACTGTGCCACAGCCGCTTGATCGACCGGCCCAGCTCCACATACGCACCTACCACACCGACGCGCTCCTGCGGCGTGGCTGGTTTGCGGTCTTTCAGCATGACGAAGATCGGAATCGAAAACACCACGGTCCACAGGCCGCACAGCAGCATGGCGGTGCGGATCCCGTCGGGTTTGGTCACCGGCAAGGTGGCGACGATGAGCACCATGATGGTGATGCCACCCAAGTACCCCATGCCCCAGCCAAGCCCCGAGACGCGCCCCACGTTCTCGGGCGTCGAGACTTGATCGATGGCCGAGTAGTAGTTGACGTTCGCGATTTCTGCGACGATGTTGCCCACCCCCAGCAGCGCCACGCCGAGCCAGAAATACTCCGGCGACGGAGCGACGAACCACAGTGACGCCGAGATCACCGCGAGGAGCACCGTCGTGATGAGGAGGTTGCGCATGCGGTGGCCGGAACGGTCGGATCCTTGGCCCAGCACCGGTGCGAGCAGCGCGATGAGCACGCCGACGGCGGCCATCGCCCAGCCGTAGTCGATGGAGAGTTTGTCGGTGTCGGCACCGAACGCGGAGCTCGTGATGTAGACACCAAACACGAAGGTGGTAATCACCGTCGCGAAGGGCTGCGTCGCCCAATCCCACAACGCCCACGACACCACTTTGGCTTTGCTAGCTTTCGTGGAGCGTAGGGCTTCCCCTGGAACCATCTCGGCATTTGTCAAAACTTCCGGCACCCGCAACACGCTAACCCGTCCAGATGAACATTGGGTGCAGTCGGAGGAATTCCGCGCGCCATGGTGGGGCAGCCTTCAACCAACGCCTTTCTGGAAGCCCCCAGTGGCGCTAGTATCGGTGCGAACGAAGCCCCAGACGGCGCCATCGATGCTGCTGAACTCCAAGAAGGGAATGACAGATGACCAACGCGGTCCTAAAAATCGACGAAACCGAGGTAGAACTGCCGGTAGTAGAAGCCACCGACGGCAGTAGCGGCGTCAACATCGGAAAGGTGCTCGCCGAGACCGGCTACACCACGCTCGACACCGGGTTCGTCAACACCGCTTCGTGCCAGTCGTCTATTACCTACATCGACGGCGCCAACGGCGTGCTGCGCTACCGCGGCTACCCCATCGAGCAGCTCGCGGAGAAGTCGAGCTTCCTCGAAGTGTCGTACCTCCTGCTGTACGGCGAGCTGCCCACCAAGGAGCAGTACGACAAGTTCACCGAAGAAGTACACGACCGCATGATGCTCGACGAGCGCCTGCGCGAGCTGTACCGCTCGTTCCCGCGCGGCGCCCACCCGATGATGGTGCTCTCCGCCGGCATCATGGCGCTCGGTGCCTACAACCGCAAATACGTCGACCCGCACAACCCCGAGCACGTGCATGAAGCGTCGATGCGTCTCCTCGGCTCTATGCCGGCGCTGGCCGCGTCGGCCTACAAGTCGTCGGTGGGCGAACCCTTCCTCTATCCGAAGAAGAAGCTCGGCTACGTCGAGAACTACCTGCGGCTGTCGTTCGGTACCCCCATGGAGGACTACGAGATCGACCCGGCCATCGTGAGCGCGTTCGAGACGCTGTTTATCCTGCACGCCGACCACGAGCAGAACTGCTCCACCGCGACGGTGCGCATGGTGGGTTCCTCCGACGCGAACCTCTACGCGTCGATTTCTTCCGGCGTCAACGCGCTGTCCGGCCCGCTGCACGGCGGCGCGAACCAGGCGGTGCTCGAGATGCTCGCGAATATCCGCGACAACGGCATGGACATCAAGGACTTCGTCGCCAAGGTGAAGGACAAGAAGTCGGGCGTGAAGCTCATGGGCTTCGGGCACCGCGTGTACAAGAACTATGACCCGCGCGCGAAGATCATCAAGGGCCACGCCGACCGCCTCCTGCGCGGCTCGGGCCAAAACAATGCGCTGCTCGACATGGCGCTCGAGCTCGAAGAAGCCGCGCTGAACGACGAGTACTTCATCGAGCGCAAGCTCTACCCGAACGTCGACTTCTACACCGGCCTCATCTACGAAGCCATGGGCTTCCCGGCGCAGTACTTCACCGCCCTGTTCGCGCTCGGCCGTCTCCCCGGCTGGATCGCCCAGTGGCAGGAAGAGCACGCCGACCCGGCCCGCAAGATCGGCCGCCCGCGCCAGGTCTACATCGGTGCCGGCGAGCGCGACTACGTGCCGCTCGAACAGCGCTGAGTCTGACGTAATCGTTGGGGGGCCCGAACCGATCGGTTCGGGCCCCCCAACGATTAGAAGCGCAACTCAATGCAGTTGCACACGAGCTACAGCTACCGGAGCATTGCGCAACTGGGCCGGTACTTCGATTCCTGAGCGATCAGCCCCAAGCCACTGGATTGGCCTTCCTTGGAGATCGCTTGGTAGATCAAGTCGATCCCCTTCCAGAACATGCACGTATGCCACGCTGTCTTTCTCGACGATCCGCTGCTGCCCGAACACTCCCTCACGCCACGGCCTGGTGCCGTAGACGGCTTCGCCATTGACTCGTAGCCAGTCCCCCATGACGTTCATCGCCTCAGCTTGCACGTCGGGGATGCTTCCGTCGGGGCGTGGGCCCACGTTGATGAGCAGGTTCCCATTCTTCGCGACGACATCGACGAGAAGCTGTACGAGGTCCCCACCTGACATGGAGTCCGTGTCTGTTTCGTTCCGGTTGTATCCAAATGAACGTCCAAGCCCGCGCGTCGCCTCCCATGGGTAATCAAGCAAGGCATCAATCCGACGGTACTCCCGAGTTGAGAATCCACGATAAGGAATACCCCAGCGATCATTGATGGCACCGGCTGGAACTCTTTGTAGATAGCGGGAGAATACCGCTGAAAGCCCGAAGTTGTCGTCTTTCTTACCGGCGTCGGGCCATTCGATATCGTTCCACAAAATATCAGGATCGAAGCGTGCGATGAGCTCCTCAAGCTGTGTCGTCGCATAGCGTGCAAACGATTCGTCATTACGCCGAAAGAGGAAGAGCTCACGGTCAGATTGGATCGGAGGAAAATCACTGACATGCCAATCGAGTGCGCCCGAGAAATAGACGCCAAATCGAGCCCCTGCGGCCCTGGTTGCGTCGTGAAGTTCCTGGATGAAGTCTCGCCTTGGGCCCCTCACGACGGAGTTGAACGGCGTTGTAGCAGTTCCCCACAAGCAAAACCCGTCATGATGTTTCGTCGTTGGCACAATGTACTGCGCGCCCGCGTCTACCAGACTGTCGACCAGCGCAGTTGCATCGAATGCACTCGCATCCCAATGGTCGGCAAGATCCTCATACGAGGTACCGATGCCGTAGCTCTCATCATGCCACTTTCTTGTAGGCGACCCTTCGATACGAACTGTATTTCCGTACCATTCCGCATAGCGGTGGTATTTATATTCATCTTCGACTGGTGTGGCGGCGTCGCCTGTCAACGCCCATGCGGGCACCGAAAAAATACCTAGATGGATAAAGAAACCAAGTTTGGCATCCATCCACCAGCGAGGCGCCCCAGATTCGGGATAGCTCGAAGCGGGCTCACCAAAACTAGGGCCCGTGCGTTCGTCAAAATTAAGCATGATTCCTTTCATAGGAGGTTTGAGCTATTCCGAGCGTCGCTGCCCCCACCACCACGGCATGGGCACCGAGCACGGCCTGTCGGACTTCAAGCTTGGCGCCAGAGATAAGGGGATAACGGTGCAACATAGCCTGAATGCCTGGTTCAAGGAGGTCCCACGATTGCGCCACACCACCTCCGATGATGGCGGTGTCCAAGTCGAACAGCGTCGCTGCCTGCACCATGGCGAGGCCCAGTGCTTCCCCCGCCTCAAGAAACACCCGACGGGCATCCTCGTCGCCTGCTTCGGCGAGCGCCGCGACAGCACCGGCTCCACCGATGAACTCGCCACGTATACCTTCGGTGACCCGATAGCGTCGGGCAATGGAACGTCCGGCCGCCAACGACTCGAGGTGCCCCGGTGTGCCACAGCTACAAGGCTCATCGCCCATCACGGGCATATGCCCTAGCTCGGCCGCTGCGCCCCGTTGCCCAGGCCAGATGCGCCCATCCAGCACGACGGCAGCCCCCACCCCAGTGCCGAGCATGACGCCAAGGCAGTCACGACGACCAGCTGCTGCGCCGAAGCGTTGCTCACCTAGCAGGAACGCGTTGACGTCGTTTTCTACTCGAACCGGAATCCCTAATGCATCTTCCAGCGCCCTCCTCAGCGGAAAGCCCTGCCAGCCATGAAACGAATCTGACGCTGCCAAGATTGTGCCCGTCACGGGGTCAACCACGCCGGCCGTGCCAATGCCCAACCCAGATGCGTTCGGCCATCGCTCACCAATGATCTCTCTGAGTGCAGCGACGACCGCTTCACCGTGGGCTCGCGCAGGGCTGGGGGTTTCGACGACGTCCTCGACGCGCCCATCTCGCCCTACTTGCGCCACGCTCATCGTCGTTCCCCCGATATCGACGCCGATCATGGGAGCGTCCGACGCAAGATCTGTGTTGTGGAACATCGCTCCATCACTCCAAGGGGAAATGGCAGGCGACCTGATGACCATCACCTACGAGTGGGGGCTCCGTGTCACACAGATCTGTCGCCAACGGGCATCTATTTTTAAAGCGACACCCGGGGGGTGGATCAATCGCGTTCGCAGGTTCGCCCTCGAGTCGGACCTTCTCCTCAGGCTGATGGGCGGGATCCGCCACGGGAATGGCGTCGATCAAGGCTTGGGTGTATGGGTGACGAGCGTGCTCAACGACCTCTTCTGCCGGGCCGATCTCCACAATCTTTCCGAGGTACATCACCGCAATCCGGTCAGACATGTACCTCACTACGGAAAGGTCATGCGAAATGAACACATAGGTGAGGTCCCGCTGCTGCTGGATGCGACGCATGAGGTTCAACACTTGCGCTTGCACCGAGACGTCAAGCGCGCTGACGGGTTCGTCACACACGATGAGACGTGGTTCCAGTACGAGTGACCGAGCTAAGCCCACCCTCTGCAGCTGGCCACCAGAGAACTCATGCGGGTACTTTGCCAGTGCTTCCTCAGAAAGACCGATCTGATCGACCATATCTTCCGTCGTCGCCGCCCTGGTGCGTTTGTCCCCCACCTTCTGAATGACTAACGGTTCGGCGAGGATCTCATCCACGCGCATTCTGGGATCCATTGCTGCATACGAATCTTGAAACATCATCTGCACGTCGCGGTGCAGACGTTTACGTTCCTTCTTCGACAACGTCGCGATATCTTTACCGCCGACGACGATGGACCCCGACGTCGCCCCTTCCAGCGCCGAGATCACGCGACCCAATGTCGATTTCCCACAGCCTGATTCCCCGACGATGCCCAGCGTCTCACCGGCATGCACATCGAAGCTGACGCCACTGACTGCTCGCACCCATCCGATGCGCCGACGTACGACGCCGTTACTCATCGCGGGATAGTCTTTGTGAAGATCCCGAACGGAGCACACCACTTCGTTATCGGTGAGGTCCCGTTCCGGGCGCAAATCGTGGCGGCGCTCCAGCGGCGGGCCTGCTGGGTGGAAGCACGCGTGACGATGTCTCTCGAACCCCACGTCGCTGTCTTCGACGAGCTGTACCTGGGGAGTTTCAGTGCGACAGCGCTCGTCAGCCCGGGGGCACCTCGGCGCGAAAGGACATCCGACGATCGTGTCCCGCAGATTGGGTGGCATGCCGGGGATCGTGTACAGCTCTTCCCGGGAATCCTTCGTCTGTTCTGGGAGAGCAGCGATCAGTGATCGCGTGTATTGGTGCTGGGGGTTGTCGAAGATTTCCGCGGTCTCGGCTACCTCGACGATGCGCCCGGCATACATCACCGCGACTCGATCAGCACGACTTGCGACAACACCGAGGTCGTGAGTCACCAAGATCACCGCCGTTTGGAACTCCTGTTTGAGGCTATCGATGAGATCCAAGATCTGGCGTTGGGTGGTCACGTCGAGAGCTGTGGTTGGCTCGTCGGCGATGAGCAGGCTCGGAGAACAGATCAGTGCCATCGCGATCATCACGCGCTGACGCATTCCTCCAGAGAGTTGGTGCGGATAGTCATCGACCACTTTCTCCGGCCGTGGCATGCCCACCTTGCGTAGCATTTCAATCGCCGCAGCTCGTGCGTCCTTCTTTGACACATTCTTGTGAACTCGGAGCACCTCGCCGACCTGATACCCGATACGCATTGTGGGGTTCAGCGAAGTAAGAGGATCTTGGAAGATCATGCCGATTTTTGTTCCACGGATCCGTCGAACGGCAGCGGGATCCATCGTCGTCAGGTCATCGCCCTCAAATTGGATACTGCCGCCGGTGATACTTCCTTGCTTTGGCAAGAGCCCCATGATGGACAATGCGGTCATCGTCTTGCCGGAGCCGGACTCGCCCACCAGACCCAGGGTCTCCCCGGGGGCAACTTCGAAGCTACATCCTTGTAAAGGACGTACCTGCCCTCGTCGGACGTCAATCGTCACTTCGAGGTCTCTCAGGGTCAGCAAAGGTTGCTGTTGGTTGCCTGTCAGCGTCATTTCATCGGCTCCTCAGTCGAACCTCAAACGCGTCACGCAACCCGTCGCCGACGAAGTTGAACGCAACTACGAGGATGATGATCAAAATGCCCGGGGGATATAGCAGCCACCAGTGTCCCGAATACACCTCGGCGAGACCTTGGGAAAGCATGCCGCCCCAGTTGGCGGCCGGCGGCGGAACCCCGAGCCCAAGGAACGAGAGATAGGCCACATAGAGAATGGCGTCGGCAACCTGGAAGGTGGCATTCACGATAACGGTGCCGATGGCGTTTCGCACAATGTGGGTTCGCACGGCACGCAGTGATCCGCCGCCCATGCCTTTCATCGCGACGATGTACTCGCGGCTACGCAGAGCCAACGACTCCCCACGAATAAGACGAGCAGGGTTGAGCCAAGCGAATGCTCCAATGATGAGCACCAGCAGTGGCACTGTGGGGGTGACAAGCGTAGCGATGAGCATGAATAAGAAGAGGGCCGGGATGGCCATGAGCGCATCCACCACCCGCATCATCGCCGCATCGACCCAACCGCCGACGAAACCTGCGATGGCACCCCAGATGGTGCCGATAGTGGTGGCCAGGAGACCAGCAGCCAAACCGACGATGATGGATGTCTGCCCACCCACCATGAGTCGCCCGAGTTGGTCATACCCGACCCCGTCGGTACCCAACGGGTGCTCTGATGATGGCTGAAAGTACGCCTCTGTCAGGTTGGTGTGCACCTGATCTGTGACCCAAATGTATGGGCCGACGAAGCAGAACAAGGCGAAGAAGACCAAGATCCCCAGTCCAACGACCGCCAGTTTGTTGTGCATGAACACTTCGACACCCTGGCGCAGCAAGCCCGTCCGTTTGGTCCGACGCGAGTTCCGGGCCTCGTTTGCGGGAGAAGACGTGAGTTCGGTGTTCACTGGTCACCACCTCCGTATCGGATTCGTGGATCGGCGATGGCGTACAAAATGTCGGCGATGAGAGCCCCCACCACCGTGGCCATAGAGATAATCATTGTGATAGCGAGCAGTACCGGGTAGTCGCGGAACTGTGCAGACTGCCAAAACAGCAGCCCCATGCCCGGGTAGTTAAACAACGACTCCACCACTAGTGCTCCAGAGAAGAGCGCCGGCAGGTACATGCCAAGCAACGTGATGATGGGAAACAACGAATTGCGTAGAGCATGAACGAACACCACGCGAGATTCTGAGAGACCTTTGCTGCGTGCCGTTCGAATGTAATTCTCTTCCAGATTGTCAATCATCGACGAGCGCATGTACCGCGCGTAGGCAGCCATAGTTACGATGGCGAGCGTCACTGCCGGCAGCACCAAACCCTGCCATTGGCTCAGCACTTCAGCGAGAGAGAAACCTTGCGGCGCTTCGGGAGGCAGAATCGGCCAGACCTGGGAGAACAAGATGATGAGCACCAGGCCCATAAAGAACAGGGGTGTGGAGTAGGCGAGCATGGCGAACGCAGTCAGCACGTAGTCGGCACGCCGATTGCGACGGACTGCTTGAATCACGCCCATAGGAATGGCAATCACCACAGCAATAATGATCGCGATGAGGCTGAGCACCACTGTCTTAGGGAGCCTCTGCCCGATCGCGTCGGCCACAGGCATGTTGAGTCGGAAGGAACGCCCAAAGTCTCCCTGCAGCAGCTGTCCGATGTAGTGGAAGTATTGCTCCCACAGTGGTCGGTCGTAACCCATCTCACGGTTGTAGGCCTCAATCTGGGCCTGCGTCGCGTCGAGTCCCAACGCTGATCGAGCGGCCCCGCCCGGTAGGGCGTGCAGAATCGTGAAGGTGATGAGTGTCACGAGGAATAGCACCACGATCGCTTGGAGCACGCGTCTCAAAATGAAGCGAGCCAAGGTTGCATCCTTCCTTTGCAGTGGCTGAGGGCCCCGATGTAGAGGCCCTCAGCCACCAAATTGGATCAGGAAATCTTCCACTCCTGAGGGTTCACGTACAGCATCGGATCCTGCGGAGAGATCCCCTGAATGTTGGACTTCCAGGCTGACACGCGGTTCACGGGATTTGGCATCCACAGCACCGGCAGGTCTTCGGCCAAGTAGTCGTTGTACTCCTTCAACGCCGACGGGTCTTCGGAGCGCATGGAGGCTTCAATCAGTTCGTCAGCCTTTACGTCGGAATAGCTACCCAGGTTGACAGGTGCACCCGTCTGGAAGAGGCGCTCCCCTGAGGCGTAGACCGGGTAGTACCACGACGACTGGGATCCGAAGAACGAGAGGTCCCAGGCACAGCTAGTATCCCCTTCCTCACAGGCTTGTGATTCGGCCACCGAATCCGGAACTTCACGAATATCTAGATTGATACCCACGCTGGAAAAACTCGACTTGATCTCAGCGAACATCCGAGAAGTGGCGGTGAAGCCAGACTGCGAGATCACGGTGAAGGAGAGCTTCTCTCCGGCTTCAATGCCAGCACCGCACTGCCCCTCCCCAGATCCAGGTTTAGCGCACGTGGTGACGCCGTCTTTCTTTACGTCCCAACCGTGATCCTTGAGAAGCTTCTCAGCCTTCGCCTGATCAAAGTCATAGACGCACCCCTCGGAGGTCCCAGCCGATCCAGGTTCCTGTGGCACAGGCCCACAGGTAGGCGCAGCCATGTTGTTCCAGACCACCTTCGAGATTCCTTCTTGGTCAATCAGGTGCTGCATAGCCTGTCGAATGTACTTCTGCTTGAAGATATGCCCGGACTTCGGGTTATTAAAGTTCATGGGCATGTAGGTGATAGACCAGCCATACCAAGGCTCGACGGTGTACCCCTGCTTCTCGATTTGGGCCTGCTGGTTGATAGAGCTGGCAGGGATGAAACCGTAGTCGATGCCTCCGGAGCGAAGCACGTTGAACTGAGCATCATCGCTCGTGAAGGGCCGCGTGATGAAGCGTTCAATACTGGGCTTGTCATCGCCATCGTAATCCTTGTTGGCGATCATCTTTACCTCGCCGCCAGGCGTGTACGACTCCACCTTGAACGGGCCTAGGACAGTCTTCCAAAGGTCATTGCTGTCGTAGCTCTGCAGGTCCTCCGATGCTTTCATGAGGTAGGCAAAGATTGCTTTCGCGCCTTCGGCTGTACGGTCCTTTTCGCCAGGCTTTTCGTCATCGGCTGCTTTCGCCCATACGTGAGCGGGCAGTGGCGTCACACGATTGAGCTGGTTGTTGATGAACCACGCCGGGTTGTATTTTTCGGTGGTGGTGAAGCTGACGGTGGTGTCGTCGACGACCTTAAACTCTTTGATGTTGTCGGGGAACTGGCCTTCACGATAGGAAGCCCAGTCTTCCTTGTTGTTCGTGACGAGGTTCCACCAAAACTCAATGTCACGCGACGAGAGCTTCGTCCCGTCGCTCCAAGAGCGATCCTTGAGTTTGATCGTGAACGTCAGCGAGTTCTCGGAGACCTCCGGAATCTCAGCGACTGAATGTCTCTCATCGATGTTGAAGGGATTGTCTGCGTCTAATGCATACGCAAATGCCCCGGGGTACATGAGATCGATGAATAGAGCATTCTCACCTTGGGTCTTCCCAGGAGCGGAGATAGGCAAGATCCAGGTCGGGGTAGGCGTGGCGAACGTCACATCGCCACCAGATGCACCACCGCTGGATCCAGTTCCACCGGTAGATGCCGGCTCACCGCTGCCGAACGAACAGGCTGCCAGCGTCAACACTGCCGTGACCCCAGCCAAGAACTTCGACATGGTACGCGTACGTCGTTTCATTGCTCTCCTCCTCAGCCACCACTGCTCAGCGGGGCGGCGTCGTTGCCGATTGACAGAATCGTACACTCTCAACGTGACTTCTAGAAGTTAAATCTCGATTTTTGTGTACTTCAGTGACTTTCGATCTATTCTTTGGTGTGACAGACCCGGGAACCTCCTGGGCGTATCATTCTTAAGGATCTGCATTGCCTGCTACCTCGGAGGAGAGGAGTCTCATGGACGAGAGCCTGCAGCAAACGGGAGACACGGCTCTAGTTCCTGCTGCCTCCCCCATGACGGAAGCAAACAATGCCACGCCTGCAGACGCTGTCTTAGCAGCCTTGGAACATGCCGAAGGGCTCACCCGCTCCGAGCTGTCCTCGAACACAGGGCTGCCGCACTCAACCGTCAACACTGTCGTTCGTCGGCTCTTGAAATCAGGCTCAGTCGAGGAGTTCAAACATGCCACCTCGACGGGAGGCCGTCGCCCGTCGCTACTCAGAGTTACGTCACACGGCAACGCTGCCTTTGTTGCCGAACTCGGCCAACACCATGCCCGCACGGGCGTCGTAGGTCTCGACGGCGAGCTGCTGGCGGTCGAGGATCTGTCGCTCGATATCGCTGCCGGCCAGGACGCCACCCTCGAGCTTCTCGCCGACGTGTGGAAGAACATGGCGGCGAACATCCCGGTTCCGATTGTTGCAGCCGGCCTGGCGGTGCCAGGCCCAGTTGACGAGCACGGGTGCGTCCGTGGTGCGGCCAGAATGCCTGGCTGGAACGATCTCGACCTGCCACAGGCCCTCGGGGAAGCAACCGGCCTGCCTGCCATTATCGAAAACGATGCGCGAGCATCCGCGATTGGTGAGTGGGCGGTACGCGGCGAGCACAACGACTCATGCATTTACGTCAAAGCAGGAGCCGGCATCGGCTGCGGATGGATCAGTGGCGGCGTCGTGCATCGAGGCACCCTGGGTTTCGCCGGCGACATCACCCACGTCCGAGTGCAAACTGAAGACGCAAAACCATGTTCGTGCGGTAATTCCGGATGCCTTGAAACGTTGGCATCTGGAGCGGCAATCGTCAGGCAACTACGAACACTCGGAGTGGATATCACCAGGCCCGAGGATATGGTGGCCCTAGCAAAAAATGGCGACCCACAAGTCACCGCACTGGTTCGTTCCGCAGGTGCTCGTCTCGGCGAAGTGTTGTCGGGGCTGGTCAACTTCCTCAACCCGAAACGCCTGGTCATAGGCGGATCGATGTCGCAAATGAGTGCGCTACTGGCAGGGCTGCGTACTGAGCTGTACGACCGTTGCCTACCGATGTGCACCGCTCAACTCTCTATAGAAACCTCCCAGGCTGGAGCCGACGCGCCCCTCATTGGGCTGTCAGTTCTTGCCCGCCAACTCACCAACCAACGTCGCAGGAGAAGCGAGTGAAACGTATAGCAATCTGTGGCATTCACATCGAGTCGAGCACGTTCACGCCGTACCTGAGCCGCGAGAGCGACTTCACCGTCCGCCGAGGGGACGACTTGCTTGCTCGTTACCCCTGGCTCACCCACTCCCCCATTCCTGGGAGAGAACACGTTCCTGATGACCTGGCGGCACTAGACGGGAACACACAGCTCGTGCGGCCCTGGTCCGAAGAAGTGGAATGGGTTCCGGTGCTCCACTGTTCAGCGCTGCCCGGTGGACCCGTCGAGCGCGAAACCTACGAAACCTGGCGCGACGAAATCTGCGCAGGGCTGAACGAGGCGGGGCATCTCGACGGCATCTTCTTCGACATTCACGGCGCCATGAGTGTGCCTGGCTACGACGACGCTGAGGGAGACCTCATCAACGCAATCCGGCAAGCGGTTGGCCCTGACCCCATAGTCAGCGCCTCGATGGACCTCCATGGCAATGTGTCGAAGGCACTATTCGAAGGCTGCGACATGCTCACCTGCTACCGCATGGCCCCGCATGAGGATGCGTGGGTGTCCCGAGAGCGCGCCGCCCGCAACCTGGCCGAACGACTACTCGCTGGCAAGGGAAAACCTGTCAAAGCACTGTCCTATGTCCCCGTGCTGCTTCCGGGAGAGAAGACGTCGACGAGGCTCGAACCAGCCCGTTCCTTGTACGGCATGATCCCTGAGATCGAGCAGATGGAAGGTGTCACCGACATCAGCATCTGGATCGGTTTCGCTTGGGCAGATCAGCCTCGTTGTAAGGCCGCGATCGCCGCATTTGGCGATGATGAAATGGCTATCACGGAAGGTGTGCGCACCATTGCGCAGGCATTCTGGGAGGCACGACATGAGTTCTCCTTCGTGGCACCCACCGCCAGCTTTGACGACGCGCTGGCGACCGCAGTGCAATCCGATCAGCGGCCCTTCGTGATCTCGGACTCCGGCGATAATCCCGGGGCAGGCGGGGCCGACGACGTGACCGTGACGCTCTCCGCCCTCCTCAACGAAACCACCATCACGCAAGGCTCACTCACCGCCGTGCTGGCCTCCATCTATGACCCGGCGGCCGTTGCCGTGGCGGATGCTGCAGGAGTGGGTGCCACCATCGACGTCTCTCTGGGAGGCAAGGTGGACACACGGGCTCCCGGCCCCGTGCCTATTCAAGCCACAGTGGAGGCCGTCGTCGATGACCCCCAGGGGCTGCGTACCGCTGTACTCACAGTGGGCGGTCTCCACGTCATCGTCACCAGTCGACGAAACCAGTACACGACCCTGTCTCAGTTTGCGCGGGTCGGCATCGATCCACACCAAGCCGACATCCTCGTCGTGATAATCGGGTACCTCGAACCGGATCTGCATGCTTTGGCCGCGGATTGGATCCTCGCGCTCACACCTGGTGGAGTCGATCAGGACATCGTCCGACTAGGGCATACACAGATCGACCGGCCAATGTTTCCATTCGATCCCGACATGACCGACCCTGATCTCACCACGGTGATCGGCTGAGCCTGTGCAACCCTGGCAATGGGATTACAGGCCGAGCACCCGGCGTATAGCGTCGCGCCCGGCGGCGGTGTCGTCGACGTTGTAGCGCTGCGCTGACTGCGATGGGGCAAGGGCGTCGTCGGTGAGTGGCGCGACGCACACCGCCGCGCCCGCGAGGGTGAGCATGCCCTTGTCGTTCTCGCCGTCACCCATGGCGACGACGCGCTCCCATTCGACGCCGAGGGCGCGGCGGATGTGGTCGCCGCCCTTGTCGTGGTGCGCATCCTCCGTCACCAAATCCAGGTGCCGCGCCCCTGACTTCACGAGCACGGTTCCCGGCACGTCGAGGCGTTCCCGGATGGGGCCAGCCGCAGTCGAATCTGGCAGCAGGAACAGCACCTTGGCAACGGTGTCTGCCTCGGCACGCAGGTCGGTGATGCGGGGGGCATCGCCGACGGCGCGCGTCTCCTGGCTTGCGCCCTCGGTGTCGCTGTCGATCAGCCACTCGTTCGCGGTGAAGCACCACGGCTCGATGCCCAGCTCGTCCGCCACGTCAAGCGCGCGGTGCACCGCGTCGGCAGGCAGGAGACTGTGATCGATCACGTCCCACGTCGCCCCGTTTCGACGAAGCACCGCCCCGCCTGAACAGCTCGCGAGGTACTCGATCTCGGGATGATCCTGCACGAGTTCGATCATCGAACCCGTGGGGCGCCCTGAGCACAGCGCGACGTGGAGCCCGGCGTCGTGCAGGTCGCCAATGAGTTCGAGCGCGCCGGGATTCCAGCGGTTGCGCGTTCGGAGCGTGCCGTCGACGTCGAGCAACGCAAGTTCGTAAGACATCAGCTACTCCCAGGGGCGAGGTGCATCGAATGCGAGCGGTAAGCCCACGCTGCCCGAGTGTAGCCAGCCCGCTCCGCGCCCGGCGATCTACCTGCGGTTGCGCGACTGAGCGCACACTAGATCGAACAAACCTGCCCTGGGACCCCGAAATTCCCATCTGGAGTGCGCTCAGTCGACTTCTCCGAAGTAGCCTCAACCTCTGTGGGAGCGTCCCTACTGACCGCAGCCATGGTGCGGATGAACAGCACCATCCACACCAGCACGGTGCTGACCGCGAGCATCTCGAAGCCCGTGGTGCCTAGATAGCGCACGCCCTTAAACAGGTATCCGAGCAACGCGACAAACACCACGACGAGTAACGACGCCACGCGAAACCCCCAAGGAATGCCCCTCAGAATCACCGGCGCCACCAGCGCGAGCGCGAAGAACGCACCCACCGCCACGTACGTCGTGAACAGGTGGCCTCCGTGCGAGACATTCACCGGGATGAGGCCGATACCGCCCAGCGCGAGGCCCATGATCATGAGCCCGATGCTCACCACACTGGACTTCCATCGCCCTTGACCGGTGGCGGCGAGCCACCGTCGCATGTCAAAGGCGAGGATGTCGGCCATCGTGGCGATCACGACGCCGGTCAGAATGAGTGTGTAGTTAAACGTGAACCCGGCAAGCCCCGACGCCATCCCAAGGCTCGAGAAGTGAATCTGCCACCAAAACTGATCCGACGCGTTCACCGCGCTCATCATCGCGCCCATCACAAGGAACGCTGACACCACGACAGACAGCGACTCCAACGTCAATCGCGCCGCGATGCTCGCCGCGAAGTAGGCACTCACGCCACACGCGAGCGCGATAAAGGTGGTGCCCGACCACACGTCGAAGTGCAAACCGATGAACGCGGCATCGACGACGCGATTGAAGGCGCGCATCATCAAGAATGTGAGCGACCCCACCAGCAACGTCAGCCCGACGGTGTGCACCGCCCGACGTACCACACCCGTCCCTTGGTACCACGACGGATGCACGAACCACAGCCAAGACAGAAGGAACACCACCCCAGCCACCACGCCCGAGGTGATGTCGGAGATCGACGACACGCTCGCCCATCCGCTGCCCTGGAATGCGGTGAAATCTTTCAGCACTACAAGACCGACGGCTGCCCCGACGGCAAGCCCGCCCGCGCCCAGAAATAGGGCAACGTTTTCGAGATGTCCGCTGTGGCGTTCTACTGATTCGACGTTGCGGGTCTCGACTTCGGTCAAGGTCCGTCCCTCCTGCGTCATGATCCTTCTCAATGCTAGTCAGCCAGGAGTGAACCTCAACCCACTGCCACAGCACCCGCAGCTATGGTGACTACACGTGAAGAACATTGTGCGGATCCTTACTGGCGCGCGTGAGCTGTGGCCGCTGTACCTGGGCATCATCCTCGGTGCGATTGCCACCACGGCCACCACGCTGCTGATGCCCTTCCTCATTGCCGACGCGACGCAGACCGTCGTCGATATGGCGACCAACAAGCGCGAGCCGTCCGCGACGCCGTTGATTCGCATCGCGATCCTGCTGCTCGTGGTCATGGCGACGAACTCCATCATCACGAACATCACGGGCTACCTGGGCGACCTCATGAGCACCCGGGTGCGCCAGATCCTCTCCCACAGCTACTTTGACAAGCTGCTTCGCATGCCGCAGCGTTACTTCGACACCGAGCTCACCGGCACGATCATCTCCAAACTGGACCGCTCGATCACGACGATCTCCCAGTTCCTCCAGGTGTTCTCCAACAGCTTCTTCACCACCATCTTGACCATCCTGGTGGTACTCGTCGTCGCCGCGATCCACTCCCCATGGCTGGCGCTGCTGCTGTTCATCATCTACCCCACCTTCGTCTGGCTCACGGCCCTGACAAGCCGGAAGTGGCAGGTGTGGGAGAAGCAAAAGAACGAGCACTACGACATCGCGGGCGGGCGCTTCGCGGAGGTCGTCGGGCAGCTGCGCGTCGTGAAGTCGTTCACCGCCGAACGCGCCGAACTCGACAGCTTCGACGATCACTACCGCGAGGCCGTGAAGCTCACCACCGGGCAGTCCAGGTATTGGCACAAGATGGACGTGACTAGGCGCGGCGCCCTCGACGTCGTGTTCTTCCTCGTCTACCTCATTATTTTTGTGGCGACCGCGCAGGGAACCTTCTCGATCGGGTCGATGGTGCTGCTCATCCAGCTCATCGAGCTCGCGAAGGCGCCCGTCACGTCGATGAGCTACTACGTCGACACCATGCAGCGCGCAATCACCGGCAGCGCCGAGTACTACAAGGTGATGGACCAGCCCGACGAGCCATTCAACGCCCTCGACGATGCCCCCTCGGCGCCGATCGAGTGGAGCTCAGCCGACCCGGTGATTGAGTTCCGCGACGTCGACTTCGGTTACGACGACGACCAGCTCGTGTTGCGCGACATCAACCTCGCCGTGCGACGCGGCGAGCGCATCGCCCTCGTCGGTGAGTCCGGCGGTGGGAAGTCGACGATGGTGAACCTGCTGATGAAGCTCTACTCCCCCACCTCCGGGCAGGTGCTGGTGCGCGGCAACGATGTGACGACAACGCCGACGAAGGCGCTGCGCGAGCAGATCGGCGTCGTGTTCCAGGACGCGAGCCTGTTCTCCGGCACCGTCCGGGAGAATCTGCACTACGGCGACCCTTCCGCCTCCGACGAGCAACTCCACGAGGTCATCCGACGGGCGAATGCGAACATGTTCGTGCGCAACCTGCCCGAAGGCCTCGACACCCAGATCGGCGAGCGGGGCGTGAAGCTCTCCGGCGGGCAGAAACAGCGCCTCGCTGTCGCGCGCGCCATGCTGAAGGACGCACCGATCCTCGTCCTCGACGAGGCCACCTCCGCCCTCGACACGAAGGCGGAGCGTCAGGTGCAGGCCGGGCTCGACGAGCTCATGACCGGCCGAACCGCGATCATCATCGCGCACCGGCTCTCGACGATCTCCTCCGTCGACCGCATCGTCACGCTGCGCGGCGGCACCATCGACGAGGTGGGTTCCCCTGCGGAACTCGCGAAGACCAACGGCATCTACGCGCAGCTGCTGGCGCTGCAGGCGTCGGATTCCGCCACCGGGCGGAAGATCCTCAAACGGTTCGGGCTCATCGGCTAGTCCCCGAATGTGCGACTGAGCGCACTCCAGTTGCTGATTTTCGCCCCTCAGAGGGCATTTTCATGATCTGGAGTGCGCTCAGTCGCGCATCTGCGTTGACACGCTGCGCTGCAGCAGTGATTGCTCGACGCCGAGTTGCGGCCGCCGGGGTTTAGAACGCAACCACAAGCTGGACGAACACGATCTTCGCGATAATCCCCAGCGCGAACAGAGCGGTGTAACCGGCGTCGGTGCGGTCGTCGTCGATGAGGGAATTGGCGTGGTTCAAGATGGCCGGCTGTCCGACGAGGCCCGCCATCGCTCCGGCGACGCGCGCCGTCGAGTGCCCGAGGAAATAGCCGAGCACCCAGAAGATTCCGAGCAGGATCACCAAGGCGACGGCAGCGGTGAGGCCCACTTTGAGGCCGGTGAGCGAAAACGCGGTGGACGCGAAGGCCTGCCCGCTGGAGAGGCCGACGCACGCGAGGAAGAGCACGAGGCCGAGCTGGCGGATGGTGAGGTTGGCGGCGTTTGGGATGGTCCACACGAGCGGACCGGAGCGATCGAGGTAGCCCAGGATGAGGCCGACGACGAGCGGTCCTGCGGCGCTGCCGAGCGCGATGGCGCCCGCGCCGAAGGGGATCGAGATCAGCCCGAGCGCGATGCCCAGCGCCATGCCAAGACCCATCGAGAAGAAGTCGACTTCCGTGACTTTCCGCTCGCTGTCGCCGAACACGCCGGCCAATTCGTCGAGGCGCCCTGAGGGGGCGACGGCCAGCACGCGGTCGCCCAGCTGGAGGCGCATCTCGGCGTGGGCGAGCAGTTCGGTGTCGCCGCGGCGTACGCGGGTGATGATGCCGTCGAAGCGGGCGGGAATGCGCAGTTCGTTCACGGTGCGGCCCGCGGTGCGCGGATTGGAGACGACGAAGTGGCGGAAGTCGACGGCGCGACGGTCGTGGAGGAGATGCTCCTCCACTTCGTCGCCGACCTGTTCCGCCGCGCGGTGCACACCGTCGGAGGTGCCGACGAGCACCACGCGGTCGCCGCGGTGGAGGAGCTGGTCGGGGCGGGCGACGGTCATCTCACCGTCGCGCATCATGTAGGAGATGCGTACCTCGCCGCCCACTTTGCCGGGGACCTCCGCGATGCCGGGCACGTCGTGGACGTAGATGTCGTCGTGCAGTTCAACGGTGATGGCTTCGAGGCGGGCGCGTGCGGCGCGGTCGGGGTCGTTGCGGGCGGGGAGCCGGACGCGGGTCACGAACGTGACCATGATCATGGTGATGATCACGCCCACGGGATAGGTGATGGCGTAGCCCACGGCGGGTGCCGGGGAGCCGCCCGATGCGCTTTGTGCCGCGGCGAGCGCCGGGGTGGTGGTGAGCGAGCCTGCGAATAGTCCGCCACCCATGGCTGGATCGATGTCGAGCAGCGCATCGGCGCCGACGATCAGCGCCGCGTACCCGCCCAAGAGCACCACTGCGCCCAGCATGAGGGGGGCTTGTTTGGCGAAGTCACGGAAGAATGATTCGCCCGCGGCCAAACCGATGGTGTAGACGAACAGCCCGAGCCCGATGGCCTGCACCAAGCCGAGCCCCTCCCCCAGTGCGGGATCGAGCGCGCCCAGAGCCAGGCCGACGAACAATGCGCCGGCCGGACCAAATCTCAGGGGGCCGAAGGGGATCGCGCCGAGCAGCGTCCCCAGCGCCACTGCCAGGAACAGCGTCAGCAGTGGTGCCCCAGCAAGGATCTCAACCACATTGTCATCCTACGGCGACGAGATTGTGGCGCATCTCGGGCCTCGACTAACGATTCGCCTGGGTACCTCCATCTTGCCTCGACGAGGCTACTGCCGCAGCGCTTCCAGCCGAGGAAACACCCTCGACAATGCGTGATAGAGCTCTCCTTGGACGTCAGCGATTGATGCGTATTCCTCCACCAACTCTGGCTGAGGTTCGATGGTGTCTCCCGGCTCAGCCATCTGCCTCGACATTTCTGGCACCGAGCGTTCAACTACTGCACTCGCGGCCATCACGGCCGCGCCGAGGGCCGAGATTTCCTCACTCACACAGCGTTCCAGCGGTCGCGCCACGCACGCCGCCATGATGCGACACCATAGTTGTGAACGCTGTCCGCCACCCATGATCCTGAGCTTTCGCATCGGTGTTCCTGTCTCAGCGTCGAGGGCCGCAAGGTTGCGACCCGTCTCCAAGCAGATGCCTTCGAGTAGTGAGCGATACATGGCAGGCCTGCTGTGTGAGCCAGTGAAACCCACCATGGCTCCTCGGGCGAGCGGGTCCCAATGCGGCGACTGGACTGCATTCCAATACGGCAAGGTGAGCAGCCCATCAGCACCTGGGCGTACCTGTGCCGCCGCCTGCTCGAGTTCCGGGTCAGGCGCACCTTGGAGGGCTGGATCACCGAGCGCTGTGCGGAACCATTGCGCCAAGTGGGCACCCGAGTTCTGCACCACTTCCAACACATAGCTGCCTGGGATGCCTGCGACGTCGGTGCGATACACCTGGCTCCAGCGGTATTGGGAGGAATGAACCCCTGCGACAACGGCGGTGCCCATATTGAGATAGCCCTCATCGGCCTCGGTAACTCCAGCGCCGAGCGCTGCGGCCTGGCCATCTCCGCACCCTGCCACGACGGG